>NZ_JAOQBX010000085.1:0-362 GCF_044902225.1 Lactobacillus sp. 23-2
GAGGCTTGAAGCTTGCACTCCAAGCCCCTCACTTCAGTGAGGGGTTACCATTGACACTCATCCGGCACGAAAAGGCCCAGCGGCAAATAGATTTGCAGCCAAGCCCTTGCGCAATTGCACATTTGAATAAGCAAATGGCTTTTAATCTTGCCTTTGGTACAAGAGATACATGACATGCTCCCCCGACCAAGGTCGGGGATTTCTGGGCCGCCAACCTAGGCCGAGGGGGGCTTTATAGGCTAGTGCTCACGCGCAGCCTACAGCTTCTGAGAACTATCAACTTATTCTTGCAAGCAGGATTGCCGAAGTCAAGCCTGCTTTTTTACTGGTTCTGTCCAGCAAGCTGAACAGCAGTGCAAAAA
>NZ_JAOQBX010000086.1:0-348 GCF_044902225.1 Lactobacillus sp. 23-2
AGGTGCTCTCAGACTCGGAAGTGGATACGCTCTCGGATTCGGATGCTGATTCGCTCTCTGATTCGGAAGTTGACTCACTTTCAGACTCGGAAGTTGATTCACTTTCAGATTCTGAAGTTGAGACGCTTTCGGATTCGGACTCGGAAGTTGAAGTGCTCTCAGACTCGGAAGTGGATACGCTCTCTGATTCGGATGCTGATTCGCTCTCTGATTCGGAAGTTGATTCGCTTTCGGACTCGGATGCTGACTCGCTCTCGGATTCTGAAGTTGAAGTGCTCTCGGATTCGGACTCTGAAGTTGATTCACTTTCGGATTCTGAAGCTGATTCGCTTTCAGACTCGGAAGTTG
>NZ_JAOQBX010000087.1:0-333 GCF_044902225.1 Lactobacillus sp. 23-2
ATCCGTTCACCATTCAACTGAAATACGGCTCATACGGCTATAAGCAGAAAGTCAGTCTTGGCGTTGACACCGGACAAAGACATATCGGCTTTGCCGTAACGAGTCAGGACAAAGTCCTTTATCAAAGCGAGGTAGAGCTTCGCCAAGACGTGCATAAGAATCTTTCCATCCGCAGGGTCTACCGTAGAAGCAGAAGAAATCGCCAGACCCGCTATCGTCAGGCACGCTTTCTCAACAGAATTCATGGCAAGCGTGATGGCTTGTGGCTTCCGCCGTCCGTAAAAGGCAAGGCAAGCCACAACATTGCTTGGATCAAGCGCTATTTGGCTGTAT
>NZ_JAOQBX010000088.1:0-333 GCF_044902225.1 Lactobacillus sp. 23-2
ATACAGCCAAATAGCGCTTGATCCAAGCAATGTTGTGGCTTGCCTTGCCTTTTACTGACGGTGGAAGCCACAAGCCGTCTCGCTTGCCGTGCACTCTGTTTAAAAAGCGGGCCTGGCGATAGCGGGTCTTGCGGTTTCTTCTGCCTCGGCGGTAGATCTTGCGGGTGTACAGATTCGTGTGCACGTCCTGGCGAAGCTCTACCTCGCTTTGGTGCAGCACCTTGTCTTGACTCGTTACGGCAAAGCCAATATGTCTTTGCCCGGTGTCAACGCCAAGGCTGACTTTCTGCTTATAGCCGTATGAGCCGTATTTCAGTTGAATGGTGAACGGAT
>NZ_JAOQBX010000089.1:0-331 GCF_044902225.1 Lactobacillus sp. 23-2
GTGAAGACCACAGCGAGAGCGTAACCCTGAGCCGGACGGGGACGAAGGACAAGGTAACGGGCAATACCGTCTGGAACGATTGGTCAACGGGCAAGATTTCATCGGTAACGAGTCCGACGATCTCGGGCTACACCGCGGACAAGAAGGAAATCGGCGAGAAGTACGTCAACGGTCCACACGATGAGTTTGAAGAGACGGTAACGTACAAGGCGGACACTCAAAAGGCCACCGTAACGTACGTCGACGACACCACCAATACGACTCTGAAGACAGACAGCGAGGGCGGCGACTCGGGCGCAGATTCCGGGTACAACACCAAATCAAGCATCGA
>NZ_JAOQBX010000008.1:0-45863 GCF_044902225.1 Lactobacillus sp. 23-2
CAAATATTGAACCCGCACACTGCGAAACTTTGTTCAGTTTTCAAAGTACCAACTTATTGCTTGCCTTTCGGCGACGCAACGTTTTATATCTTACTCGCTTGTTAAGAATTTGTCAACAAGTTTTTTGATTTGTTTTTTCGTGCCTCCGTGAGAGCTTCGTGTCTCGCGCGGCAACAAATATTAGTATACTCATGATCTTGCGTTCGTCAAATTTGCGATTTCATTCGGATCAGTGAGTATACGCCAGGAAGCGTTGTGTTCGCGAGTGCCTGGGGCAGACCTGGATTTGTTAAACTTTCTCCCATAGTCTGGTGCTTTTTCTGTAAAATAGTTCGGAAAAAAGGTTAAAAAGCGGATTAAAAAACGGCAAATTTTTTACAAAAAAATCCGGCAAGATCAAAAAATGCCGCTTTTCGGCCAAGAGCTGGCCTAGAATTTTGCGGCGGGCTTGGTTACAATAAGGGCAGTTTAACCGCTTACAGAAATAGACAGAAAGCAAGGGAAGCAACATGAGCGACAAGTATTTGGCAATTGACATTGGCGGCACCAACCTGAAGTACGGCCTGCTTGACCGGACGGGCCAGCTGCTGGAGCATGACAAGGAGGCAACGCCAAGCAGCAATTTGGATGACTTTTGGCAGGCGGTGCGGGCCATCATTGCCAAGTACCAAGGGCAGATCCGCGGCGTGGCCTTCGCCGCGCCAGGCAAGATCGACCTCAAGACCTGCACGGTCCACTTTGGTGGGGCCCTGCCATTTTTGGATGGGTTGAACGTTGCCGGCCGCGTTCATGAAGACTTCCCGAACCTGGCCGTGGCAATTGAAAACGACGGCAAGGCCGCGGCTTTGGCTGAATACTGGATGGGCAACCTGGCTGGCAAAAAGAACTGTGCGGCCCTGATCCTGGGCACCGGCGTTGGCGGCGGGATCATTTTAAACGGGCAATTGCTCCACGGCACCCACTTTCAAGCCGGCGAGCTCAGCTTCATGCTGGCCGCGCGCGATCAGCCAACCATGAATGGGGTGGTCTGCTCCGCAGTCGGCATGATCCGCCAGGTCAATGAAGCCTGCGGGGCGGAAGACCTGACCGACGGGCTGGCCGCTTTTGCCAAGATCAACGCCGGCAACGCCCAAGCCACGGAAATTTTCGACCGCTACTGCAGCGACCTCGCTAAGATGGTGCTGAACATCCAGTCGGTCGTTGACCTGTCAGACTACGTCTTCGGCGGCGGGATCAGTGCCCAGCCGGCCCTGCTGCCCAGCATCCAGCGCCAATACGACCAATTGGTAAAGAGCAGCCCCATCATCGAAAAGACCCTGACCAAGCCGCGCTTTGCCCTGGCCAAGTTTGGCAATGACGCCAACCTTTACGGGGCCGTGTACAATCTGCTGCTCGCCACTAAATGACAAAAAGCAGCCAGCTCACGCGAGCTGGCTGCCTTTCTTTTATCTTTTTATTTTTCTTCTGTCTGCTCCATTAGACATTCAGTTGCAAGATCAAGTACATCCCCAGGCTGAGGAGTCCCGCCCCCACCAGGAGGCCGGTCCAAGAGACGACCTTCAGCAGCTTGCCACCTTTTCGTTTCTTCAAAGCCTTGTCGCTCGAGGCCAAAATCAGGCCGATAACCGACACGACGACCAAAGCTATCGCAATCAATGCCATTTCCCACTCTCCATAGTTAACACTTTTGCTCTAGCTCTAGTATACGCTTTTCATCTTGTATTAGTTATCTATACGCTGACTTTTATTTATTTTTCTATATCCAACTTATTCAATATCTATATTTAATTCTGTTTTCCCTCTGGCTCTTCGTTGCTGGTCTGAGTCCATTCCCCCGTTTTGGCTATTTTACTTGCCTGTCTGGTACAGATCCTTGACCACTGAATTCGGAATTACGAACTTCAGGCTGCCCATGGACATTGGCGCAACAACCCCTTGGTCAAAAGCAATCACCAGCTGGTCCTGCTGGTTGAAGTAGAACTGCTGCTTGTCCTTGATCCGGCTGAAGCCGTCCGGATCGCCGTCAGCCTTGATGAAGTAGGACTTGTTCTTGTCCTTCTTCATGGCTGCCCGCATCTGGGAAATGATGTTCTCGCTGATTGCCTGTTGCCAGTGGCTGCCTGCCTTAAACAAATCTTCCAGCTCGACCCGCTTGCCGGTCTGCTTGCTCAAGACGTAGTACTTGTTCACCTCAGCTGAATCAGCCTGAATTTCCGCAGCCGTCAGGCGCACCGTGTACCACTTCTTCGTGTTGGCCACCACGCTGGTCTTGACCGTAACTGACTTGTAGCCCTTGGACTTTAAGGACTGCTTGAACTGGCTCACCAGTTTGTCCGTTTCCGCCGTAATCTCCCGGTTGATGCTCTTGGCGGCCTTGTTGGCCTGCTTTTGGGCTTGGTCGTTTTCCGTCCCCGTCACCTCCACATGCGAGGCGGAAATCTTGGCTTCCTGCTTCTTCCCGTGATAGGAATAGTCGCGGAAGGTCACCAGCTTGAAGTAGGCTCCAATCCCTGGAATCTTCGCCATTGCCCGCGCCACTTGCGGCGAACTGTTTGGCAGCGCCACGCTGAGCATGGCCAGGGCGGCCAAGGCACCGATTACGCTGACGAAATTGCGCCGGAAGCCCGGCTTCTTGTAAAGCGGCAGCGGCTTGGCTGGGAGCTTTTTGCCTCTTTGCTCCTGGGCCTCAGCGATAAATTCCGGCTTGATTCCGCTCATTGCGTCCATTAAGTCTTGCTTGTTCATGGTCTGTTTCCTCAACTTTTATAAATACTTTTTCTTTTTCAACTCTGTTCCCAGTTTCTGCCGCATCCGGTAAAGGGCCGTCTTGATGCTGGACTCCGTAGCACCATTGGCGGCCGCGATATCCGCGATCGCGTCCATGTAAAAATACCGGCGAACGAAGATAATCCGCTTGTCCTTTGGCAATTGGGCCAAAAAGTCATTGATCGTGGCCGTGAGCTCGCTGGCCTCAATTTTGACCTCAGCCTGCGGGTCAGCCATGTCCTCCAGCTCATCCAAGGCCAGGGCGTACTTGGCCCCCGCCCGCTTTTGCCGGCCAGCGGCCCGCAGCATGTTGATCGCCCCGTTTCTGGTGATCTTGCCCAAGTAGGCCAGGAGGCTGCGGGGCTTTTGCGGCGGGATCGTATCCCAGGCCTTGAGCCAGGTGTCGTTGACGCACTCCTTGACGTCTTCGGCATCCCCCAGGATATTGCGGGCAATCGCGGCGCAATAAGCGCCGTATTCCGCCTCGCTCTTTGCCAGGGCCCGCTCGTCTCTGGCAAAGAACAAGCTGATTATCTCCGTCTCTTGCATGTCAATCCATCCTTTTCATGATTTAGAGGCTTTTTTCGTCCTCTACCAATATAGACAACATTTTTTCGGAAAGGTTACGCTTTTTGCGAAAAATTTTCAAAGGGCACAAAAAAAGAGGACCTAAGTCCTCTTCTTTGATATTTGCATCGTTGGCAAATTAGTGCCACTTGACTTCTGGAGTGATCTTCTTCATGCCGTGCATGTAAGGTACCAAAGCGTCTGGAACGGTAATCGTGCCGTCTTCGTTTTGGTAGTTTTCCAAGATAGCGGCAACCGTCCGCCCAACAGCCAGACCTGACCCGTTCAAAGTGTGGGTCAGCTTGACCTTGCCGTCTTCGTCGCGGTAGCGGATTTGCGCGCGGCGGGCTTGGAAGTCGGTACAGTTGGAGCATGATGAGATTTCACGGTAAGTGTCTTGGTATGGCAGCCAGACTTCCAGGTCGTAGGTCTTGGCTGAAGTGAAGGAAGCGTCGCCAGTTGACAAGGCAACGACGCGGTATGGCAGACCCAGCTTTTGCAGCAGGTGTTCAGCGTTGTGGGTCAGCTTTTCCAATTCCTTCCATGATTCTTCTGGCTTAACGACCTTGACCATTTCAACCTTGCGGAATTCGTGCATTCTGATCAAGCCCCGGGTGTCACGGCCAGCTGAGCCGGCTTCTGATCTGAAGGCTGGTGACAAGGCAGTCACGTTGATTGGCAATTGCTTGCCGTCAATGATGTCGCCTCTGAAGTAGTTGACCAATGGCACTTCAGCGGTTGGGATCAAGGTCAGGTTCCGTGGCACTTCTGGGTCGTCGTTTTCAACGATGGTGTAGACGTCTTCAGTAAACTTCGGGAATTGGCCAGTCCCTTGCATTGAGTCGTTGTTGACCAAAGTTGGCGGAATCACTTCCGTGTAGCCTTCGGCAGTGTTCTCATCCAGGAAGTAGTTGTAAACGGCCCGTTCAAGCAGGGCGCCGGCCCCCTTGTAGTAGACGAAGCGGGCAGCTGAGACCTTAGCGGCAGCATCCCAGTCCAAGATGTTCAAATCTGCCCCCAAGTCCCAGTGTGCCTTTGGCGCGAAGTCAAACTTTCTTGGCTCGCCCCAGCGGCGAACTTCTTCGTTGTAGCTGTCATCAGGACCGATTGGGTCTGAGTCAGCTGGGAAGTTTGGCAGGCGCAGCATGATGTATTCTTGCTTTTTAGCCAGGTCTTCGATTTCCGCGTCAAGCTGCTTGATCTTAGCCCCGACTTCACGCATGCTGGCGATTGCCTCGCTGGCGTCTTCCTTGTTGCGCTTGGCTTCAGCGATCTTCTTTGAGACATTGTTTCTTTCTGCCTTCAAGTTTTCACTTTGCACCATCGCGTCACGGCGCTTGGCGTCGATAGCAACGACTTCGTCCAATTCTTCTGGCTTAATGCCACGCGTAGCCAGCTTTTTCTTTGCCCAGTCAAGATTTTCTCTGATGACCTTAATATCCAGCATTTAATAACCTCCGATAAATAAAAAAAGCCGACTCGTCCCTTGCTTGGGACGAATCGGCGCACGGTTCGCGGTACCACCCAGTTTCAGCCCGCGCCAGGCGCGGACCGCACTTTGACCGGCGATAACGGTGCCGCGGCCGTGCAACTATTAATTGCCCACACTAAATGAAATCTGGAAGCGACCGTCATCCGCTCTCAGCCTGCGCGGACTCTCTGTCAGTGGTCTTAGGATTTCGTGTTTGTCTATATTCTATGCCATTGCGTTGCTTTTAGCAAATAATACTTGGCGGAAAAATTAAAAAAAGGTGGTATTTTCCGGTAGTCGACTTCATATTTTTCAGTGAAGCCAAATTTCCGCAATAATTTCTGCGGCTTGAGGTTGCCGTCGTAGCAGCCCGCCCAAACTTCCTGCAAGTGCAGGTCGGCAAAGGCAAAGCGCAGAATCAGGTCCAGGCTCTCCGTCATGTAGCCCTGCCCTTCTGCTTTCTCATCCAGCAGAAAGCCTACTTCCATGGAGACCAGATCTCTTTGGTAGAGCTCAATCAAGCCAATTGGCCGGTCGCTGCCGTTCTTGCAGATGGCATAGGAATAAGGCCGGCACTGGTACTGGCGCACGGCCTGCTTGGCCTGGCCCAGGTTCTGGTACTGGGCAAAGCCAGCCAGGTCGTGGTAGCGGGAATTTTGCCCCCATTCCAAAAGCTTGGCCGCGTCGCTGTCTTTAAAGGGGCGCAGGTACACCCTTTCTCCTTGCATCATCATTTGCCCACCAGCTTCAGCAGCCAGCGCGAGCCGTAGACCAGGCCCAGGCTGTAGGCCGCGATGGTCCAGGGCTTGCACAGGACGATAATCCAAAAGTAAGTCCAAGGCTTCATCTCCGTCAAGCCCGCCAAAAGGCACAAGAGGTCATCCGGCGCGACCGGGGCCAGGATGGCAATCGCGAAGAACCAGTTGAACTGCTTTTGGTTCTTGGTCCACTTGGCGTACTTGTCCAGGCTCTCTTGGCTCACGATATGGAGGATAAAAGCCTTCCCGTAGTAGCGGGCCAGAAAGAAGTTGATCAAGGAGCCGATGACGATCCCGATGTAGTTGTAGATGAAGCCGGGAATCGCGCCGAAGAAGACCACCCCGCCCAAAAGGGAGATGCCGCCGGGGATGATCGGGACCACGACCTGGATGATCTGGATCAAAATGAAGACGACCGGACCCACGACTTTCTTATCGGCCAGGTAGGCCTCCATCTTGGCCTCGCTGGAAAAAATGCCCAGCTTGTACCAGTAGATGCACAGGATCACGATGATGATTGAGGAGACCACGGTCAAAATATTGATCAATTTCCGGGTCTGTTGGTTTGACAGGCGCATAGGCATCCCCCTTCTGCTTGCTTTTGGCTATTCAATGATAATATAGCACACTGATGCCCGTTTTTCTTAAAAGGAATTTTAGCAGAAACTTACTATCCACGGGCTTTTTAGCCAATTCTTAACCAAATCTTCCTTTTTGCCGCAAGGAAAAATAACCACATTCAGGGCCGTGCTTTTATGAAATTTAGTATATAATAATTTACAGAAAAATAAGTTCAAGGAAAGGATCGATAACAATGGTAGTCACTAGAAAAAACGTGCTTTATGACTCGCAAAAGGGCCTGAAAACAGACATCTACTATCCCAACGATACCAGCTCCCAGACCAAGATCTTGATCTTCTGGCACGGAGGCGGCTGGTTCCGCGGCAGCAAGGACAGCGTCCGTGACGTGGGGATCGACCTGGCCAATGCCGGCTTCATGACTTTCGTGCCTGACTACAGCCTGGCGCCGGCCAGCCACTTCCCAGCCGCTCATGACGACGCGGTTCACTTCGTCCAGTGGCTCCTTGAATCAGAATACACGGATGAAGACGACCAGCAGCACATCGCCCAGATCGGGTCCAGCGTTGGCGGGACGATGGCCTTGAAATTGGCAGGCCTGTACGGCTTTCCGACCATCACTTGGTCAGCCCCGCTTGACTACTCCAGTTGGATGGCCAAGCACCCGGACGTCACCCCATCCTTCCATGCCAAGGAAGAATTGGGCTTGACCAAGCCCCAGGCGATCAATGATGCTTTTTACAAGTACTTTGTCCTGACCTATGCCGGCACGCAGGATCCAGCCGTCTTGGAAAAAATGGACGCTGCCAGCTATGACTATGACGCCTTAGGCAAGCTGCTCATGTTCAATTCAGTGGCGGAATTGACCAGCTTGGACAGCGTTTATGAGTTCAGCGAATTCCTGGCTGGCGCGGGCCACCAGGTCGACTTGGCCATCCTGCCGGGACACGGCCACGCCATGGACTATGGGCGCGACTACTTGAAGGAAAGCATCATCTACCTCAGCCGGGCGATCGACCTTTAAGGCAGCCCCAAATATCAGCAAGCGTCAAACCAAAATACCAGCGAAGAATCAAAGAGAATCTGCCAATATGATCAACATCGAAAAATTCATCAAGACCCGCAAAAGCCTGGGTCTTTCCCAAACCGACCTTTGCCACGGCGTCTGCACCCAGTCAACCTTAAGCAAGTTTGAAAACAACGGCCAGGTGCCTTCATTTAAAATCCTCAAGCAGCTCTGCGACCGGATGAACATCTCCATTGCCGACATCATGATGACCAGCAAGGAAAGCGCCATGGCCCAAAAGATGTTCGACGCCGACTTCTGCTTCATCACCTACGACTACGAGCAGATCCGCAAGCTGCTCAAGCAGGTCAACCCCAAGAAGCTGGCCGACCGCCAAGATGAGCTCCACTACAACTACCTGGCCGGGCAGCTGGCCTTGGACGGCGACCACGACGACGTGTCCGCCCTCTACTACTTCAATGCCATTTTGACCACGCCCAACCTTAAGGCCAACAACATTTACCGCCTGCTAGCCCTGAAGGGCTGCAGCCAGGTCTACGCCAGCCAGAATGACCTGGACAAGGCCTCCTACTACTTTGACCAGATCCTGCCCCAGATCAAGAAAGTCGAGATCAAGGACAGCCTGACCCAATTGCAGGTCATGTCGGTTTTGACGGCCGCTGGCGAATTCTATGGGAATATCAAGCAGTACAGTCACGCTGACGACCTCCTGAACTACGCCTACCAAGTTGCCTCCGGCCACCACGCCGTCTACTTCGTGGCCCGCGTCCTGCTGCAGCTGGCCGTCAACGACCTGGCCCAGGGGCGGCCCAAGCAGCTGGCCAGGCAGCACGCCAGCGACGCCATGGCTTTTGCCCGCTTGAACCATAATGAGGTCGTCCTGGAAAAAGGACGCGAGCTCCTGGACCAGCTGCAAGCCGGATAATAAGCATATAATCTGGGAAACTCTAACGAATAAAAAAGGCTTCTAGAAGTGATAAAACTTCTGGAAGCCTTTTTCGCTTGTCCTAAGTCAATGTCTTAACTTAATGACACTGAGTTTTTCTTGCTTAAATAATCCCGTAGCCAGTCATCGGCTTGGCTGGGTTGGCGTTGAAGTCATAAGTCTTCAGGATTTCCAGCTCCGTATTGCCATCGTAGAAGGCCGTAGCCCCTTGGGCCAGCATCAGGTTCATGACCCGCTTCTTTTCCGGCTCTTCCGTAAACGGCAAGAGCATGACCGGCTTGTGCTGGGCGCGCATAAAGCCAATTTCAAAGGCGCAGCCGTCGTCGATCAAGTCCATGTCGTACAAGAAGACGCCGCAGTTGGCCATCTGGATGCCGGCCAGATCGTTTTGGTAGGTCTGGCTTTGCCAGAGCAGGCTCCGCTCGTCCCCCAGCTTGACCTGCGGACTTTCGGCCGGATCCACGACCTGCTGGTCAAATGGGAAGTGCACGTGCTCCACGGTTGGGTTCTGGGCCAGGTATTCTCTGGCCTGCTTGGCGCGTTCTCTTTGCACTTCGTTTAAAAATGAGCAGCCCAAGTAGATCCGGGCGATTGCTGCTTGTGACATATTGCTTGTTCCCCCTAAAAATTAGTGTACGCTCAAATAGTCGAGTATCGTGTAGACCGCCTGCCGGTTTTCCGGCGGCACGGCTTGGCGCATGATCTGCTCTGGCGTCTGCCGCAAGTCATTGCCTTCCTTGGCATAGGCCCCGTCGTTGATGGCGATCTCGCGCACATTGTCCGTCAGGGTCTCCAAGTGAAACTGGAGACCGACCACGTTCCCCATGACCAGGAAGCCCTGGTTGGCGACCAAGTCGCTGGAGTAGAGCAGACTGCTGCCGGCTGGCAGCTCAAACATGTCCTGGTGCCAGTGAAGAGCCAGCAATTTCTCCGGCAAGCCTGGCAAAGCGTCGCTTTGCCGGTAGACGTTGGCCCAGCCGACCTCCTTATGAGGAGCCGCGTGAACGCTGGCCCCCAAGGCGACCGCAATCTGCTGGGCCCCCAGGCAGACGCCCAGGATCGGCACGTGGCTGCCCATGCAGTCCCTGATCAGCTCGCGCTCAGCTTCCAGCCAGGCATAGCCATCATTCGGGCTCATTGGTCCGCCCAAAACAACCAGCATGTCGGTTTCATCCACCTTAGGCAAGATGCCGAAGTCGCTTGGGTGGTAGACGTAAACCGCGTGTCCGCGTTCATCTGCCCATTCCTTGACGGCGCCAGGCCCTTCATTTGACGCATGCTGCAAAATATTGATCCGCATATTCGTTGGTCCTTTCCAGTTTTTTCAAATAATTTTAGCATGATTTTTAATCATTTTCGAAAATTATCGGAAAAATCTGCCAAAAATGGCCTTGGCGCGCAAGGGCCATTTAGTTAGACCAAATGGTCGAAAGCGGATTATAATCTAAATGTAGCGATTTGTGAATTTTAATTGCAGCTTATCCACAAAGTGAAAGGAAGCAACAGACTATGTCCAAGTACCAATCAGTCAACCCCTATACCAATGAGGTCTTCGCGACCTATGAAAATGCCACGGCCGACCAGATCAGCGATTCAATCAACCTGGCCCACGCCCTTTACAAGAAGTGGCGCCACGAGGAGCCAAGCGTCAGAGCCCGGCAGCTGGCCAAGATCGCGGAAATGCTCGGCGAGAAGAGGGCGGAAATGGCCAAGCTCATGACCCTGGAAATGGGCAAGAAGATCAGCGAATCCGAAGAAGAGGTCGACATCTGCATCGGCATCTTGAACTATTACGCTGACAAGGGCCCGGACCTGCTTAAGCCGGAAGAGTACCCGAATCCTTTTGGCCACGCCTACTGCCTCAAGCAGGCAACCGGGGTAATCGTTGCCTGTGAGCCGTGGAACTTCCCGCTTTATCAGGTAATCCGCGTCTTCGCGCCCAACTACCTGGTCGGCAACCCGATCATCCTGAAGCACGCCCACAACGTGCCTTCAAGCGCCAACCTGATCGCCAAACTGGTCAAGCGCAGCGGGGCTCCGGAAGGCTGCCTGCTGAACCTGTTTTTGTCATATGAGCAATTGGACCAGATCATTGCTGACCCAAGAATCGCGGGCGTGGCCCTGACCGGCTCAGAACGCGGCGGGGTCTCCGTGGCCGAAAATGCCGGCAAGCACTTGAAGAAGTCCACCATGGAACTGGGCGGCAATGACGCCTTCATCGTCTTGGATGACGCTGATCCAGCCGTCTTGAAGAAGGCCTTGAGCGACGCCAGAACCTACAACAACGGCCAGGTCTGCACCTCCTCCAAGCGGATGATCGTCGTGGAGTCCCGCTACCAGGAAGTGCTGGACGACATGAAGGAGATCTATGAAGGCTTGAAGTGGGGCGACCCGCTGGACCGGACCACCACCCTGCCGCCTTTGAACTCAGAAGGCACCAAGCAAAAACTGGCCAAGGCAGTCAAAGACGCCGTCGCTGGCGGGGCCAAGGTCTACTACCAGTACCCGGAGATCGACTCTCAGGGGGCCTTCTTCAGCCCGGTAATTTTAACGGACATCGCCAAGGACAACTCGATTTTTGACCAAGAGCTCTTTGGCCCGGTCTGCGAGGTCTTCAAGGTCAAGGATGAAGACGAAGCCGTTGCCTTAGCCAACGACTCCAGCTACGGCTTGGGCTCATCCGTCATCTCCAGCGACGTGGCCCACGCGCAAGCCGTCGCGGCCAGAATCGAAACCGGGATGACCGTGATCAACGGCCGCTGGATCACTGACGCAGCCCTGCCCTTCGGCGGGGTCAAGAAGTCAGGCTACGGGCGTGAATTAAGCCCGCTGGGCCTCTATGCCTTCGTCAACGAGCACCTCGTGGTCGACTTCAGCCAGCAGAACCAACAGTAATTGCCAGTTAAATTTATCCACTAAAAAAGCCGGACTTGAAATTCAAGTCCGGCTTTTCCTGTGCACAAAATGTTGATAATTTGCTTATTCTTCGGGTTCTTGGTCCTTCTTTTCTGCTTGCTCCTGCTTTTTAGCCCGCTGCTTTTGGGCCAGAGGCTCAAACATGCTGTAGCCTGTCAGGCCAGTCGTGAGCAGGGAGTCAAAGATCAGCAGCCAAGCGGAGGCATTCAAGGCAACCGCGTAGCTGTGCAGGCCGCTGAAGACCGAGTAGATGAACTGGGTATTGACCACCCGCCCGGCTGGCAGGTGGTAGGTCACGTAGATGACCAGGACCGTTTCCAGCAAGGACAGGAAGAAGGCCTTGACCCGGCTGCCCTTGGTATTTTGGACGATGGCCAGCAAGGTAAAGATTGGCAGGATGATCCAAGCGGCCAGGACCGCGTAGATGATTGCCGCCGGCACGTATTGCCCGCTCTGCATCAGGGCATTCCCCGTCTCAAAAAAGACGCTGGCAATGGTCATGCGGCTGCCGCTGCCGGCCGTGAAGCCGTAGCCGGCAAACAGCAAGATCAAGGCAATGGCCGCCGTCATCACCGCGGCGATCTGGACCCAGCCAAAGTCGTGCTTGCGGGCCTTTTTGGCCGGCTTGAGCTTAGTCTTGTGCTGCTCAACCTTAACGTGAACCTTGGGATGCTTGCTGGCAAAATGCTGCTTCTTCTCTTCCAGCTCGCTTTCCCGGTCGTCAAAGGAATCAAAGACCTTGCTGGTAGTCTGCTTGAATTCATCAGTCAGGTTCTTGTCGGCCTCGTATTGGCTGACTTCCTTGTTCCGGCAGACCCACCAGAGGGCGATCATGGAAACGGCAAAAGCCGTCCAGCCGATCTCCCGGCTGAAGCTCATGATGACCAGCAAGGCTACGCCAACGCAGAAGGCAATGGTCGTGTTCTCCCGCATCCACTGGAACATGCGCTCGGCCGTCGCGTTGACCGCGCTCTTGGACTTTTCCGCCCGTTCTTGGGACTGGTAGGACCGCCGGGTCAGTTCCCTTTTGGGAGGCTCAGTTGGCTCGGCCGGCTCAGCCGGCTTTGCCTCCTCGTCGTCCAGCCAGGATGACTGCGGCGCCGCTTGCTTTGTTTCTTGCGTCTCTTGCAGCGAATCATTGCTTGCTGCTTCTGGTTCTTCGCCAGTAAAGTAGTCGCGCCGGTACTTGGCCAGGTTGAAGCCGCAAGTGCGGCAGTAGGCGTCTTGGTCAGTCACTGGCTGGCTGCAGTTCGGACACTTGTTCATGCGAATCCCTTCTTCCCGTTCTCTTCAGGTATCCTTATATTATATCATAGCCATTTTTTACCAAAAAACATAATAAAAGAGGACCCACGGTCAGGTGAGTCCTCTTTGCGCTGTTAACGCAGTTTTTCAATTTAATTGTTCTTGCCGAACTTGAAGCTGTGCTTGCCAGCTCTTCTCTTGAACAAAGTGAACCCTTCGTAGGTCAGCTTAGTTGAAGCAGACAAGTTGATTGGCATCAGGAAGACCAGAATCAGCAGGCCGATGATGACGCCGATCGCAACTTCGATCAAGGTTGGCACGCCTGATGGAATCAAAGCGGCGAAGGTACCACCCAAGATGATGGCAGCGGAGATGACAACCGTACCGATGACGGTACATGCTTCCAAGATCCGCTCGCTAGGCAAGCGCGATGCATCCCCATCGCGGTAGCGCATCATCACGAAGATGCTGTAGTCAACGCCCAGGGCAATCAGCATGATGAAGGTGAAGAATGGAACATTCCAAGCCATCATGTCTCTGTGCATGATTGAGGTAACGAACCAGCGGGTGATTGACAGTGAGCAGAAGTATGCCAGAACCAAAGTCCCCAAAATGTAGACTGGCTGCAGCAGACTGTGCGTTACGAAGATCAAAGCGATGCCGATCCCGACCAGCATGATCGCAACCGTTCTCGCGAAGTCCTGGCTAGCCGTGTTCTTGGTGTCTTCAATGATTGAGCTTTGACCGCCCATGGCCACCTTGGCCTTGCCCAGGTCGGTCCCCTTCAGGGACTTGCGGGCCATGGCACTC
This sequence comes from Lactobacillus sp. 23-2, assembly GCF_044902225.1. Taxonomy (NCBI): domain Bacteria; kingdom Bacillati; phylum Bacillota; class Bacilli; order Lactobacillales; family Lactobacillaceae; genus Lactobacillus; species Lactobacillus sp. 23-2. The sequence continues at coordinate 13,086 of NZ_JAOQBX010000008.1, forward strand.
AGTTCTTGTGAGTGCTCAGCGGCACTTTCAGAACTTGGGTTGCTGTCCAGGATGATGATGATCATCGCGCTCTTCTTGTCTGGGCTGAGCAGGACGCTCATGGACTTCTTGAAGTCCTTGTTGTGCTTCAAAACGTAGCTTGGGACATAGAAGGTGTCTGAAGCTGGTGAAGTTCTCAAGTCATTCAGGTATGAGCCAGCTGAAACCAGCCCGTTGTTGACAGTAGTCAAGCCGTTGGTGATCTGCGGCGTCTTGTCAGCCAGTTCGCCGGCACCATCCGCCAATTGCTGAGTCCCGTTGTCGAGCTTTTCAGCACCGGCAGACAGTTGGCTGGCACCGGAAGCGCCTTGGCTCAAGCCGTTCTTCAATTGACCCGCACCGCTTTGCAGCTGGCCGGCACCATTAGCCAGACGGCCGGCGCCATTAGCCAGTTGGCCAGCACCGCTGAGACCAGCGTTAAGACCGCTGGCCAGAGCATTGGCCCCGCTTTGCAGGGTACCAGCGCCGGAGTTCAGTTGACCGGCACCGGAGTTGACCTTGTCAGCACCGCTGGCGACAGCAATCGCCCCGCTGTTGACCTTGTTGGCGCCGCTGACCAGAGTGCCCGTGCCAGTGTAAAGACTGGCGGCACCGTTGTTCAGCTTGCCAGCGCCAGAGTAGAGGCTGGCGGCACCGGAGTTGACCTTGCCGGCACCAGCGTAAAGGCTGGCAGCACCAGTGTTCAATTGACCGGCACCAGCGTAAAGCTTGGCGGCACCAGCGTTCAATTGGCCAGCGCCATCATAGAGGCTGGCCACGCCAGTGTTGGCTTGGCCCGCGCCAGCGTAAAGGCTGGCGGCACCGGAGTCGACCCTGCTGATCCCGTCATACAGGGAAGCAGCACCGGAGTTCAGCTTGTTTGCGCCTTGTGACAGGGCCAAGGCCCCAGCCATCCCCTTGCTCAAGCCGCTGTAAAGTGAATTTGAGCCGGTGTAGAGCTTGTGGGCGCCAGTAGCCAGCGCGTCAACCGCCGACTGCATCTCGCCGATCTTGCCCAAGCCAGACTTCAAGCTGGCAATTCCGCTGGCGGCTTGCGTGTTCAAAGTGCTTGAGCCGTTAGCCAGCTGGGCAACGGCTGCCTGCAGCTGTTGAACTTCAGTACTCAAGTCAGCCGTTGAAGCTGAAGAAGTACTGCTGCCCAGACTCCCGGCGGCACTTTGAATGCCTGAAGCGGCACCCTTCATGCTGTTGGCTGCACCACCAGCAGTGCTTAAGCCGCTGCTTGCGGTACCCAAGCCAGACTTAGTAGAAGACAGGCCAGAGTTCAGAGCTTCGAGTTCCTTTTGCAGTTCTGCCTTCACAGTTGGGTCTGAAACCTTGCTGATTGAGCCTGCCAGACTGCCGGCTGCTGAGCCGGCAGCACCTAAGCCGCCGCCAGCACTCTTCAAGCCAGCCTCAACATCAGTCAAGCCCTTTTGCAGAGAGCCAACTTGCCCTTGCAGGCTTTGCAAGCCGCTGACCAGGTTGGAGATCTTGGAAGTGTCGATGTTTGGCACTTGAATCTGGCTGACCTTGCCATTCAGCTGCTGCAAGCCGTTGTTCAGTTCAGTCAAGCCCTGGGACAGCTGATCAAGCTGATCAGCGTTCAATGAGCTGGCGTTTTCTGACAGCTGGCTCTTCAGCTGGTCAAGGCCGGCTACCAAAGTGTTCATGTTGGCCGTCAGGTCCTTGGCGCCGCTAGTCAAGGTCTGGGTGCCAGTGTACAGGCTGCTTGCGCCAGTTGCCAAAGAGTCAGTCCCATCCTTCAGGCTGGAGCTGCCAGTTACCAGCTGGGCAGTGCCGTTTCTCAAGGTGCCAGCACCAGTGTAAAGACTGCCAATGCCAGTCTTCAAAGTGCCAGCGCCAGTGTACAGGCTGCTGATGCCGTTCTTCAAAGTACCGGCGCCAGTGTAAGCCGTGCTGATGCCGTTCTTCAAAGTGCCGGCACCAGTGTAGAGGCTGGCGGTACCATTCTTCAAAGTGCCAGCGCCAGCGTACAGGCTGGCAGTACCGCTCTTCAAAGTGCCGGCACCGTTCTTCAGGGTTTGGGCCCCGGTTGCCAAAGAACCGGTCCCGCTAGCCAAAGTCTTGGACCCGCTGGCTAAGGATTGCGTCCCATTGGCCAAAGTCTGGGTCCCGTTCTTCAAAGTGCCAGCGCCGTTAGCCAGTTGGCCGGCCCCATTGGCCAGCTTCTTGGTCCCGCTGTACAGGGTGTTGGCCCCAACGGCCAGGGTCTGTGACCCGTTGTAAAGGCTGCCGGCCCCGTCGTAAAGGGCAATTGAGCCGTTGTACAGCTTAACCGTCCCGACGTACAGGTCCTTGGCCCCGTCGCTCAAGGTGCCAGTCCCTTCGTGCAGGGCATCAGCCCCGCTGGACAGCTTCTTGGCCCCGTTAGTGACCTTTTCGCTGCCCTTGGTCAGCTTGGTGACCCCGTTTTCCAGCTTCTTGGTCCCGTCGGTGACCGTCTTCAGCTGCTTCTTCACGTAGAGCAGCTTGATCTTTTGGTTGTATGGCTCAGTAACTGAGATGACTTTGTCGACCCCTTCTGACTTGCGCAGCTTGCGGGTCAATTCGTCAATCAGCTTCAAGTCCTTTTCATTGTCGAGCTTGTGCTTGCTTTCAATGTACAGGTATGATGGCATCGCCATCCCCTTTGAAAAGTGCTTCTCGACGATGTTCAGCCCCTTCTTTGAAGGAACTGAGTCAGCTACTTCCGCTGAGTTGTCGTAGTTCAGCACGTTTGAGTAAGTCAAAAATGCCGGCGCGACGACAACGGCTACTGCGGCCAGGAAGGTGACCGGCCGCTTCAAGGTCTGGGCAGAAATCCCGTGCCATAACTTGCTTGGGTTTTCCGCGTCAAACTTCTTGCTTGGCCAGAACATGTTCCGGCCCAAAGTCATCATAAAGAATGGGTTCAAGGTCAGCAAAACGATCAGCAGGACCAAGACGCCCACGGCCACGCCAGAGGCTGACCGGTAAACGGAGAACTTAGCCAAGCCCAAGGCACTAAAGCCGATCAAGATGGAGGAGCCAGAGTAAAGGATAGTCCGCCCGGCCTTCTTGATGGAGTCCTTGGTAGCCGCGGCCACATCCATGCCGCCACCTAAGTCCTCTTTAAAGTGGTTATAGAGCAGGATGTTGTAGTCGGTCCCGATCCCGAACAAGACGATGACCATGAAGACCTGCGTAAAGTTTGAGAATGGGAAGTTGGCCCGGTTGACCAAGTTGGTGACGATTGAGAAGGCAACCATGAAGGAAACCCCAACCGTCAGCAGGGAGACCAATGGGACGACTGGTGATCTGAAGACCAGCACCAGAACGATGAAAATGAACACGACCGTGATCAATTCCGTCTTCTTGATCCCTTCCTGAATCGAACTGGTAAAGTCATTGCTAAGGACGTCGGCACCGGTGACATAAGTGTCCACGCCGCTAGTCTTAGTGGCTTTATTGATCTCATCATAGATCTGAGAGATGGTCCCATGCTTCTTAGTGATGTTCATCTGCATTACCCAAGTCGTGCCGTCCTTGGACTTCAGCATCTTCTTGGTCGCGATGTTCTGTTGCGGGGCCAGGTAGTCCTTGATCCCGTACTTCTTCTTGTTGCTGGTGACACGATCGATCGACGCTTGGATGTTGTCCTTGTCGGTCTCGGTCAATTTGCCAGTCTTCTTATTGAAAACTACAGCAACCTCATAGGTATTCTTCTTCTTGCTGCCCCAGTTGTTTTGAATCAGCTTGGCCGCTTCGCTTTCCACGCTGCTTGGCAAAGTGATGTCACTGTGTGCCCGCGTCAAGGCGTCAACGTTTGGCAAAGCGAACAAAGAAATTCCCAGAATGAGGATCCAGGCGATCAGGGCGCCTAGATGATTCTTGAATAGCTTCTTCAACTTACTTTTCCTTTCTAGTTGCTAACACTGGTCTGTAATTGACTTTCCGTGCTTGGATTGACAAGTCGCAAAATCATGTCGTGATAGTTCCGGTCTGCTTCTTCTGGCGTCTCCGCGTCCTTGGACATCCGGTCCAGAAAGACGTAGCCCAGTACCGCGCCCACCAAGGCGTGCTGAGAAGCAATGTGCTCCGTTCTCAGGTGCAGCTTGTCACCTAGTTCCAATATGCTCATAACCTCCTGCACGATGGCTGAATCATCAGGAAATTCATTCAGATGATACAGGAGCACCGACAGGGCCTGGTCATGCCGCAGCCAGTCGCGGACGATGTCCGCGAACTTGAGCAGGGCATCCTGACCGGACAGGCCGATCAGCTGGTCAACCAGGGCTTGGTAGAGCAGACGGATTCTGCTAGCCGCGACTAAAGAAAGCAGCTGAGCCCGGTTCTTCACGTAGTAATAAAGCGATTGGCTTCGCACCCCAAGGGCCTTGGCCAGATTTGGCATCGTGGTTTCAGGCAGTCCCTGGTTTTCAATCAACTCAGTCGCCGCTGCGATCACCTTGTCTAAATCCAAAGTTCTCTTTTGAGTCATAATTGCTACCACTTTTTCCTTTCAACTACCAAATTATATAACTACGCAATGAAGATTACAATCTACAATTTGTAGATTGTTCTTGAAAATTTTGCAATTCTCTCTTGTAAGCGGCTTCTGTAAGCGCTATAATCGTAAGCGATAGGAGATGAAAACAATGAAAAAATGGTGGATTGCCAATGCATATTGGCTGATAATGGTAGCCTTTCTGGCTTACCAGCTCTTCACTTACCGGGCTGAAGACGGCTCCATGATCAACGGAGCCGCGGCGACTATCGTCTTGGTCTCGGTTATTACATTGATTTCAGAATTTCAATTTGCCTGGTACATGTGGCTGACGGGAAAGACTTTCATCTTCAAGCGCCGCCACAAGCGCAACTTGAAATTTTAATTCCTATCAGCAAACAGAACCCCGCTGAAAAAGTTCTGTGCCAACTATTGGCTCTTTAAAAGCAACACAATAACAACACACTATAACGACATAAGAAAAAGGAGATTCACGCGAATCTCCTTTTTCTTATGTTTTTATTTATTTTTGCTCATCCAGGCACTGACGGTCTTGCCTAAGGCCGCGAATTTATCATTCTTTGAGGCCCAAACGCTGACGACGTAGCTGCTGGAGCCGTTGTTGACCAGGGCTACGGCTGAATCGTCATCCCCAATCTGGTAGACCGTCCCGCTGATGGACTTGACCAGCGGGCTCTTCTGCCTGCTGGTGGACAGGGCCGTCAGGATGCTTTGATTGTAGCTGCCGACCACCTTGCCCTGGTAGAGGGAGACCATCACGGCCCGCATGTCCGCGGCCGTGGTCTTGCCCACGGACTTGCCAGAGAAATTGCCGCTGATGCTGGTCTGGCTGGCCCCCATTTGCTTCAGGCAGGCCGTGACTTGGTCCTTGCCGATCTTGCGCAGCAAGGCATTGGCCGCTGTCTTGCTCCCCTGCAGCATCTGCTGGCGCAGGTAGCTGGGCCCATAGCTGATGCCCTTGGCTACCCCGGCCTCCTTGCCGGCCACGTCGCTCTTTTCAATCTTGATGGCCGTTGATGCCCCCAGCTTGCCGGCCTTTTCCTGGGCATAAAGGGCAATCAAAAGGTACAATTCAAAAATCTTGCTGGTCGCGTGGGCTTCTTTGGTGTTGCGCAGGCCCGCGAAGGTCTTGGCCTTGGTCAGGGACTGGACTTCAACCTGGTAGTTGGCATCTTCCCCCATGACCTTCTTCACTTGCTTGGCCAGATCCTTGTTTGAGCCGGACCTGGTATAGATGTGGTTGCTGTACTCAATTGACCCGACGTTTGGCTCCTTGCCCCCGGAGCTGGAAGGGGCAGCGACCTGCTTGGTCACCTTCCCCTTCTTCTTGACCTGGATCACGGTCAGCTCCCGGTTTTCAGCGGCCCGCTGGCTGGATGTATAGAGACCAAAGGCAAACAGGGTCGCAATCCCGGCCCCTAACAAAATGCGATTATTCATGCTTTGCAGATTACCTACTTTTCTTGAATTACTTTTGCTGTCAGCTTTTTATAAACATAAGGATCTTAGAAGAAATGGTGCTTGCGCATCAAGAGGATCAGCCAGACCATGAGGGCGACCATCAAGATGACGATCACGATCCAGTCGTAAGCCGCGTTAAAAATCGGCAGCTTGACGTTCATCCCGTAAAAGCCGGTCAGGATGGTCGGGATGGTCAAAACCAGGGACCAGACGGTCAGGAACTGCATCGTGTCGTTCAGGTTGTTGTTCATCATGTTGTTGGAAGTTGAGGACAGGGTCTTGGTTACCTGACGGGAAATCTGGACCATTTCTGAAGACTGGCTGGATTCAATCAGGACGTCGTCCAGTCTTTCCTTGGCTGGCTTGGAAAAAGTCAGCTGGGAGTGCTGCAGGCTGTTCAGCATCATCTGGTCGGTCTGAATGGAGCTGGACAGGTAGACCAGGGACTTCTCGATATTGGACAATTCAACCAGGTCCTGGTTGTTGATGTCGTCGCTCAGCTTGGCGTCCAAATCGTTTCTTTCCGCGTCCAGCTGGGTAACGGCCCGCTGGAAGTACTGGGAGGCAAACATCAAGAAGGTCACCAGCAATTCGGTCACGTCCTGGGCATGGGAAAGACGCCGCAGCATCTGCGGATCGTTGAATTCGTCAAAAACGTAGCTGGTCTCGACCGTGTGGAAGGTAAACAGGTTCTTGTCCTGCAGCAAAAAGGTAATCGGCCGGGAAATGAAGTGCTTGCTGGCAGCCGTTGGCCAGACAGGCACGTCGTAGACCAGCAGGTGCGTGTCGGTGTACTTGTCATAGTCATAGTGGGGCCGCTCATGCCGGTCGGATACGTAGGAAATGATTTCCGGCGTAAAATAGAATTCCGATTGCAATTGCCGGCTGTCATCCTGGCTCAGGCCGCTGATGTCGTACCAGCTGTAGTCGGTATCAATTGGAAAATTTTTTTGTTTAATCATGACTTTCCCCACCTTCAATTATTTCTTCATTAATGTTACCATTTTTTACAAAATATATTGTGCTTAAAGAAGGTTAAAAATATGCAAATTTTAGAAAAGCACCTGCCGTTTGGCAAATACCAGACATATTGCCGGATCGTCGGCGAAAAAACGGCTAAAGCGCCGCTGCTGCTCCTGCACGGAGGGCCGGGTTCCAGCCACAACTACTTTGAAGTCCTGGACCAGGTAGCCCAGACCAGCGGACGGCAAGTCATCATGTACGACCAGCTGGGCTGCGGCGAGTCATCCATCCCTGACGACACGCCCGCGGTCTACAACGCCCGGACTTGGGTCAAAGAGCTGGAAAACGTCAGAGAGCAGCTGGGATTGGACCAGATCCACCTGCTGGGCCAAAGCTGGGGCGGGATGCTGGCCATCATCTACATGTGCGACTATCAGCCCAAGGGCGTTAAATCCGTCATCCTCTCCTCTACCCTGTCTTCAGCCAAGCTGTGGAGCCAGGAGCTGCACCGCTGGATCAAGTACCTGCCGGAAAAGGAACAGGCGGCCATCCAGCAGGCGGAAGAAAGCGGCGACTTCTCCGCGCCCGCCTACCAAGCCGCCAACGCCCACTTTATGGAGCAGCACGCGATCAAGCTGACCCCGGACATGCCAGAGGCGGTTTTGCGCAAGAAAAAAGGCGGCACCGTTGCCTACCTCACTGGATGGGGTCCCAACGAATACACGCCAATCGGCAATCTCCATGACTATGAGTACACGGATGACTTGTCCAAAATGCAGCTGCCGGTCCTGATTACCAGCGGCACGGATGACCTGTGCACGCCTTTGGTGGCCAAGACCATGTTTGACCATTTGCCAGCTGCCAAGTGGGAGCTTTTCGCGGGCTGCGGGCACATGCCCTTCGTCCAGGAAAACGAAAAGTACCGGAAAATCCTGACCGACTGGCTGGTCCAGCATGACTAGCCCAGCAGCAGATTCTTTTTCAATAAGTAATCGATTTGATGATCATCGCCAACGACGAACTCATGCTGGCCAATCTTTTGGTAGCCTTTATGAGCGTAAACGTCCTTGGCTTTTTCATTATGCTCCCAAACGCCCAGCCAAATGGCGTGCTTGTGCCACTTTCTGGCTTGGGCTTCGGCGTGGTCCAGCAGCCGGCTGCCGATCCCCCGGCCTTGGAAGTCCTTCTTCAAGTAAATGCGCTCGACTTCCAGCCCGTTGTCGTCCACGCGCTCGCTTTGGGCCGTGTTGACGTTGAGCTTCATGTAGCCAGCCAGCTGCCCGTCTTCGTAGACGAAGTAGAAGAAGCTGCCGGGCGTTTCCAGCTCCCGCAGAAGGCGGTCACGGTTGTAGTGATCGTCAAGAAATTTCTGCATGTTTTCTTCAGTATTGGAGTCCTCAAACGTGGCTTTGAAAGTCTCGCGGCTGAGCGCGACCAGCTCATCGATTTGATCGGGCTGAACTTGCTCGATTGTCAGTTTTCCCACTTTTGTTACCTCTCTTGCAATATATAACTCAGTTCTTTAGCAGTTTGCCAGCCTGTTGCAGGCTGCTTGGCCTACTGAATTATATTTTAATGCAGATTTGCCCTGCTGTTTAGTTCAAAGCCGTCATTGACCGTCAAAGACCGGTCAACCTTGGCCCGCCCCGTCGCGTAGTCAAAGGCGTAGCCGGGCTGGACGTTGAACAAATAGACGTTGAAGTCCAGGCTGCCGTCGGTAGCAACGGCCTGGAGGTTGATCCCCCGTGCCATCAATTCCTGTCCCCGGAAAATTGGAGTAGCCTGGTAGATGACCTTCTTGTTCTGCCGCAGGGCCGTCCGCACCTTGCTTTCAAAAATCGTCTGGATCTTCTGGTTGGAGTAGGCCGACTGGGTGAAGAGGTTCTTAGGATTGTTCTGGTCTCCGGACTGGTTCTTGGGGTTGTAATTGCCGTCCTGGTCGATCCCGGCTGACACGGAATAGGCAATCAAGTGGCCGCGGTTGTAAAGCTGGGTGCCATTGCGGCTGTTGTAGTGCCAGCCGGTTGGCTGGATGTATTGTCTTACTCTTAAAGAGTCATTGGCCACGTTTCTTTTTTCCAAAAAGCCCGTGTTGGAGCTGGAAGTTCGGTTCAGAGAATCCAGGTTGGAGTAGATGACCCGGTTGACCTGCCAGGCGTTCTTGACCAGGGTCGAGTGGTTGCCGTTCACATAGACGTAGCTCTTGCCGCCGGACTTGAAATTGAGCTGGGCCAGCTTGCGGTAGTCGCTTTGGGCCAGACCGCCGTAGACCTTGCCGGCCGTCTGGGCCTTGCTGACGGTCTGGCTGGATGACGCTGAGCCGCTAGTGGCCGGACTGGTCTGCGGGTTGACCGTCTGTCCGCCTTGGGTGTAGATTCCCCACAAGACCGCGATGGCCGCGATGGCGGCCGTGAGCAGGCTGGTATTTTGGCGCTTCTTGGAACGCCGGCGCTTTTTTGCCATAAGTTATCCCTCTCTGTTTCTTATTCGTGCTTGCTGCTAGAAAATATGTTCTCATCCATTTTAGCTGATTTGCGTTTCCCGGGCCAAAATTTTTGAACTGGTTTACAATATTTTTAACAGCAAAAAGAGCAAGGAGAAATATATCATGGAACATTTCAGCTTAAATGACGGCAATTTGATCCCAGCCTTAGGCTTCGGGACCTACAAGGTGCAAGGCTTTCCGGGAGTGCAGGCCATCACCCAGGCAATCGAGAACGGCTACCGCCTGCTGGACTCAGCCGTCCGCTATGAAAATGAAGGGGCTCTGGGCAAGGCGATCAGAAACAGCTCGGTTGCTAGAAGCCAGCTGTTCGTCACTTCAAAATTGCCAGGGTCAAACCACGAATACCAAGCAGCGATCAACGAAATTGAAGAAAGCTTGCTTAGAAGCGGTTTGGACTACTTCGACCTGTATCTGATTCACTGGCCAAATCCGCTGGAAGACCACTACGTTGAAGCCTGGCAGGCCTTGATTGACGCGCGCCGTTTCGGTCTGGTGCGGTCAATCGGGGTTTCCAACTTTGAGCCAGAGCACATTGACCGGATCATCAAAGAGACTGGCGTGACTCCGGCCGTCAACCAAGTCGAGCTGCACCCTTACTGGTCAAGCAAGAAAGTCCGCGAATATGATGATGCCCATGGAATCATTACTGAAGCTTGGAGCCCGCTCCTGCGCGGCGGTGAGGTCTTCAAGGAAGACTTGCTGCAAAAATTAGCCGCCAAGTATGGCAAGACTCCGGCCCAAGTCATCCTGCGCTGGGAAACCCAGCTGGGCGTCGTGCCGATTCCAAAGGCTTCTTCCAGCCAGCACCAGCTGAGCAACCTGGACATTTTTGACTTTAAACTGACCCAGGACGAAGTGGCAGCTTTGACCGGACTGGACAAAGCCGACGGCCGCCGCGCTGACCGCAATCCTAACCAGCACCAGGAATTCTAAGCTGTCGAACTCAACCCTCGCCACCGCCGGTGGCGGGGTTTTGTTTTGCTTGAATTATTGAAAAAAGTACCCTACTGAAGCCAATCTCTGTCACCTTGAGCTTTTGTCCCAGCTGACCAAAAAGACCAGCCGGTTGGCTGGTCTGAACGAGATAATATGGTACTTTTGTGTAAAGAAAAATAATGTCTTAATGAGGTAACAAAGAATTTATTGTCAACTCAGTTCTTTATTAGTGGTGGGAAGCACCGCTAGTTGCGTCTGCTTCCGGCTTCTTCGCTGCTTCTTCCTTGGCAGCGGCTGCCTTGGTTGAAGGACCAGTCGTGGCGTCTGGGTCAGAGTTGCGGCGGTAGGTCGCGCCAGTTGCAGCATCGGTGTCGACAACGAGCTTTTGGCCAGTTGCTTCACAGAAGTACTTCACGAATGGATAGATGTCTTGGACCCACTCGTAGATCCCCATGTAGTTGCCTTCTTCGTCTTCAACGCGCTTGTAGTAGTGCAAAACGAGCTTAGTCAAATTGCCAGTTGGCACAGGCATCCAAACGGCATCGTGGCCGCCTTCCTTGGTGCGCAAAGCGTGAACGACCTTCTTGGCGGTTGGGATCACGTCGCGGATATCAGGGTGAACCGCGCCCATAGTGTCACCGACTTGGTCAGGCGTCCGGCCAGCCTTCATCTTGTAGTTCGGGTCTTGTGGACGGTTGTACCACAGGAATTGGTTGTTGTCGTCAACAAAGGTCATTTCGCCAAAAGTGTTGCGCAGCATCCAGTTGAGCTGGTTGACCGTGAGCAGGCCGGCATCCAGCTTAACGTAGTCATCGCCTTCAGCGGCGCCAACCTTGGCAGCTGCCTTGTCCAGCCATTCCGGGTCGTTCTTTTCCAAGCCGTCAACCGTGTAGCGGCTGTGGCCAGTTGCTTCAAAGTCTTCCTGCAAATATTCTTCAGGGTTCATGTCCTGAAGCCATTTTGGTTCTGCCATCTTGATTTCTCCTTCGATTTCTCAAACAGCTGATCTATCTATCACTTACTTAATTACGTCCTTCATTATATCGTGAAAGCATTTGCAACGCAAGGCTCGATATTTAAATATCAATATATTATAGTCATAAAAGCAAATGCTATTATATATTTTAGTAAATATCGTCCGCTCTTCCGGCCCATTTTTGCCAAAAAGAAAAGCCTGGGCAGCTGGCTGCCAGACTTCACGTTAGCTAATTTCCTATTTGGTCGCCTGCAGAATTTCCCGTTCCGCGGCGTTCTTGTCCTTGACCTTGTCGAGGACGATAATTTGGTCGAACATGGCCTTTTCAATATCCGTAATCTTGTGGGCCACTTCCACGACCGCGATCTTTGGATTGCCCAAAAGGGTCTCATGGATTTCCAAAGACAGGCGCGGGTCCAGCGCGCTGGTTGCTTCATCGGCCAGCAGAATTGGCCGGCCGGACAACAGGGCCCGGGCGATTTCCACCCGCTGAATCTGCCCACCGGACAGGTTGTTCCCATTTTCCCCGACCTGGTAGTCCAGGCCGTTTTCCGCAATCAGGCTGTCCAAGCCCGCCTCATGACAGGCCATAAGCAGCTGGTCCTCAGACACCTTGCGCCCTAAAGTCACGTTAAAGCGCAAAGTATCGTTGAACATGAACGGCTTCTGGTTGACGTAGGAATAAAAGTTATGGGCCTTGTACCAGTTGCCGGTAACGTCTTCCCCATTGATCATGATCTTGCCCTGGCTTGGCTTGTAGATCCCCAGCATCAGGCGCAAAAGCGTGGTCTTGCCCCAGCCGGACGGGGCCATGAGCAGGATCTTCTCGCCCGGCTTGACCGTGATGTTCACGTCCTTGAAGATCTGCCGCTTGCTGTGGCGGGTCACGTAGGCCAAGTCCTTGATGATCATCCCGTTGAAGTCGCCAACCTCATAGATGTCAGCCTGCTGGACGTAGTTCAAAGCCTTCTGGGTGCGCTGCCACATTGGAACCGTGGACTTGACCTGGTTGAATTCGTTGAACAGGGTAACGACTGGCGTGATAAAGTTGATCGCCAAGTCGACCATCATCACCAGGGTCCCGACCGCCAAGCGCCCCTTCATCATCAAGATCCCGCCAATCGTGCACGGAATGATGAAGCAGAAAAGCTCGGCGGATGAATAGATCAGTTCCAGTGCCCAGGCCTGGGTCAGGGTCATGTTCCGCAGGGCATCCTCCATCCCCTGGGCCGCGCCGATGGCCCGGGTCACGACATTGCTGCGGACGTTGTACAGGCGGGCGGATTGAGCCCCGTTAAGGGTATCAGACACGTACTGGGTGTAAATGGCGTTTTTTTCCGTCCAAACCTTGGCCTTCTTGGTGATGATCCGGCTGGTCAGAATCTGCACGATGGCCGGCGCGATCGTGGCGACAATGAAGACCAGGGTCATTTCCCAAGAATTGTAAAAAGCAAACAGCAAGGAGCCGGCAAAGGTCAAGGACTGGTAGATGATGTCCAATTGGGCCGTCACCCGGTTGGTTTCGATCTGCTTGAGATCGTTGGTCATAAAGCTCAGGCCGTCTTTGGTGTCCAGCGTGTTCTGGTCGACCAGGTAGCGCAGGTTGGCGCTCTTCAGGGCCATGTTGACGCTTCTGATGATGTTCATCTTGGTCGTTTCGTACAAGAAGTTGCTGCACATGAAGAGCAGCTGACCCCCGGCCGTCAAAGCCGCGAAGCCGACCAGCCGCATGTAGTCGCCTTTGCCTGACGAGGCAATGTTCAGCATGACTTTCAGCATGTAGGCGACGAACAAGACGTTGCAGGCCTTGATCGCTGACAAGAGCGTGAACAGCATGACTTGGCTCTTGCGCGCATATTTGAGACTCATAGCAAGTACCCCCTCTTTATAGTCCATTATAGCAATCTTTCGAATTTTTCTGGAAAGCATTGCTATAATTAAACTAAAACATAAGATTTTAAGCTGGTCCCAGCAGCTTAAAAGCACAAATAGAAATGAGGGACTTATCATGAAACTTGTTGAAGTGCATACCAAGGCCGAGCAGCAGACTGACGGCTACTACCTGGGCTATCTGGTCTACCAGAATGACGCGGTGACCGTCCTGATTGCTTTAGATGATGACGCCAACGCCAGCGGCGTGATGGTCCTGAACAACGATGACCTCTTGGGGGCCGTGGAAGAGTCGCCAAGCATCGCCTACGTCCAGCGCTTGATCGATGAAGGGCAGTCGCGCGACCCCTTTGACTTGATGCCGCGCAACCAGCAGCTTTTGAAGCGGCCCTTCAGTCAGCTTTACCAGGCAGCCGAAGCCGCCCTGCTTGAAGACATGCCCTTGACCATCACCTTGAACAACGGCGAAGTCTACGAGGGCATCGTCATCCAGAGCACACTCAGCGAAATCCGCATCCGCCAGATCAATGACGACTACAGCCTGGACCGGCTCTACCTGGCCGTGCCGACCAAGCAGATTTCCAGCCTGGAGATCAACGCCGCTTCCGGCAAGCTGTGGCAGGAGTGGTACGCGGCCCGCAAAAGCGAGCCGGCCTTTGACTACGGCTTGTGTGAGCTTTACCTGGACTGGGTGGACGACGACCGCTTCGGCGGCTGCCTGCTGGGCCACGTCATTGCCCAAAATGACCACTACCTCCTTTTGGAAAGCGTCAGCAAGTACGGGCAGCTGGAGTCGATCTGCCTGGTCAACCGGGCCGACATCGTCCATGAAACCGACGCTTCTCCGGCTATTTCCTACACCAACTACCTGATCAAGCGCAACCAGGAGCAGGGCCTGTTTGACCCCAACAACTTCTCCAAGCTGGCCAAGAGCCTGCACCACATCCCTACCACGCGCGAGGTGATTCTGACCGCAGGCAAGCACCTGGTCAACATCGACGACTACGAGTTCGACGGGGAAAACCTGGGCTACGTGACCCATACCGACGAATACGGCTTCACGATCAAGGATGCCTTGACAGGCGAAGAGACCGACCACCCCTACCACAACGTCTGCACCATCGACCTGGCCAGCGTGGAACTGGAAAAAATGCACGAGTACCTGGCCGCGCAGAAGCGCTGATTTAGCGGTAGAATTGGGAGGAAAGTTTTTTAGAAAGTAGAGAAAACGTTATGAAGCAAGGAACTACGATTATCACGCTCGACAACGGCTACCACTTGTGGACCAATACCCAGGGCACGGGCACCATTCACCTGCTCTGCCTGCACGGGGGGCCAGGCGGCAACCATGAATACTGGGAAGACACGGCTGAGCAGCTGCAGAAGCAGGGCCTGGACGTGCAAGTGCACATGTACGACCAATTGGGCTCGCTTTATTCAGACCAGCCCGACTACTCTGACCCGGAAGTAGCCAAGAAGTACTTGACCTACGAATACTTCCTGGATGAAGTCGAAGAAGTCCGCCAAAAGCTGGGCATCGACCAGTTCTACCTGATCGGGCAAAGCTGGGGCGGGCTCTTGGTCCAGGAATACGCCGTCAAGTACGGCGACCACCTGAAGGGGGCCATCATCTCCTCCATGGTTGACGACATCGACGAATACGTGGCCTCCGTCAACCGCCGCCGGCAAGAAGTCCTGCCGCAGACCGAAATCGACTTCATGCGCGAGTGCGAGGCCAAGAACGACTACGCCAACCAGCGCTACCAAGACGACGTGCAGATTTTGAACATCAACTTCGTTGACCGCAAGCAGCCTTCCAAGCTCTACCACTTGAAGGATCTGGGCGGCACCGCCGTCTACAACGCCTTCCAAGGCGACAACGAATTCGTCATCACGGGCAAGCTCAAAGACTGGCACTTCAGAAGCGAATTGCCAAAGATCAAGGTTCCAACCTTGCTCACCTTCGGCGAATGCGAAACCATGCCGCTGGACACGGCCAGAACCATGCAGAAGCTGATTCCGAACTCCCGCCTGGTAACCACGCCAAACGGCGGTCACCACCACATGGTCGACAACCCGGACGTCTACTACAAGCACCTGGCCGACTTTATCAAAGAAGTCGAAGCCGGAACTTTCAAGGGCGAATAAAGCAAAAATGCATCTCCATTGCTGGAGATGCATTTTTGCTTCTTATTTTTCGGATTGCTTTTTAAGCGCGGCCCTTGTAGGCACCAGTTTCGGTGTTGATGACCAGTTCGTCGCCTTCGTTGATGAAGTCAGGAACGGTAACGACCAGGCCGGTTTCCATCGTAGCTGGCTTACCGCCTGAAGCAGCCGTGGCACCCTTGATGCCTGGCTGGGTTTCCTTGACCTTCATGTTGACGGTGGCTGGCAGCTGAACGGCCAGCAATTCGCCTTCTTCAGTGAATTCCAGGATGACTTCGATGTTTGGCATCAGGTACTTTACGTCGTCGCCAAGCTGGTCAGCTGAAATCGCGTATTGCTCGTAGGTTTCGCTGTCCATGAAGTTGTAGCTGTCGCCTTCAGCGTACAGGTACTGAGCGTTCTTCTTAACGACTTCCACCAGCTCAACCTTTTCGCTTGGCCGCATGGTCTTGTGGATGACTGAGCCGGCGCGAACATCGCGCAGGTCCATCTGCATCACGGTGTTGCCCTTGCCTGGCTTGTGGTGGTTGGCTGACAGAACCAGCATCAGCTTGCCGTCTTCGTCAAAAATCATGCCCTTTTTCAATTCAATAGCTTGCATTAATTTTGCTCTCCTTAGTTCAAGTAAATGTGCCGTTTTTCATTATAGCATTTAATAACAGCGGAGGTAAATTTTATCAATCAAATGTCCCTCAACCTTGTGCAGGATCAAGTTGGCCCGTTGCTTGGTCGGCGCGATGTACTGGCGCAGGTTGACCAGGTCGACCATCTGCCAGGTTTCTTCCGCCAGGCGCTCAGCCACGTCCAGGGGCCCATTGGCCAATTTGTAGTAGAAGTTGTTTGGGTCGTTCTTCTTCAGCTTCATGATCTTCTTAAAGCGCTGCATGTACCATTCCTCGATCAGGTCCTCGTCGGCATCGATGTAGATGGAGAAGTCGAAAAAGTCGGACGTCACGACCTGCCCGCTTTCCGGCAATTGCAGGGTGTTGATCCCTTCGATGATCAAAATGTCCGGTTGCTCGATGTGCCCGTACTTGCCCGGCACGATGTCGCTCAGTTCCTGGGAATACAGGGGATAGACCACGTCAGCCTTCTTGCCGCTGGCCACGTCGCGCAAAAAGTCGCTCAGCATCTGCATATTGTAGCTTTCCGGGAAGCCCTTGCGGGGCATGAGCCCTCTTTGTTCCAGGATGGAGTTGGGGTAGATAAAGCCGTCCGTGGTCATCATTTGGGTCTGCAAATCCGGAAAGTAGCGCGTCAACAAGAGCTGCAGGAGACGGGCCGTCGTTGACTTGCCCACGGCAACGGAGCCGGAGATCCCGATGATGTACGGGTGCACGATGGGGTCGATGTGCAAAAAGCGCGCCCTTTTTTCACTGGCCTCTTTCTTAAAGCTGTAAGCCAGATGAATGTAGTTCAGCAGCGTTTCATAAATTTCATCAACGTCCTTGACGTCCAGCTCATCGCCCAGGGACTTGACCTGGGCCAGTTCCTCGTCAGTGACCTGGAGCTTGACGTGCGGGGTCAGCTTGGCCCATTCTTGCCGGTTAAATTCTGTATAGTTTTGCATTTTATATTTGTCCTTTTTTCGATCTTACACTATTATAAGGGAAAACATTCACAACACGCAAAAGTGCTTTTGTAAAGAAAACAGGTGAAAATCATGAAAAAAGTTATTCTGTTCGGTGACTCAATTTTCAATGCTTACGACGGCACCCGCGACACTGACCGCTTCGCGGCGGCCATGAGAAAGCGCCTGGGGCCAGACTACCAGGTGGAAAACATTTCCACAAGCGGGGCAACCGTCAATGACGTCCTGCCACGCGTGGACTCCCTGCCCAAGTGCGACATTCTGGTTGTGGAATACGGAACCAACGACTCCTCCAAGGACTGGGGGATCAGCCTCTATGACTACCAAGAAGGGCTGGAGAGCCTGCTCAAGAAGGCCCAGAAGGTAACCGGGGCCGCCAATACCCTGGTGCTGTCCCCGTCAATGCCGGACTTCAAGAACCCAAAGATCGCTTCTTCCTACTCCCTGGACGATTTGGACCAGTATTCTGAAGCCGCCCAGCGCGATGCTGGCAAGACCAACTCCTTCTTCTTTGACCTGACCCACAAGATGGAACGGCTGCAGGACCTGCCATCCTTCCTGACTGCTGACGGCCAGCACTACAGCGAGAAAGGGATCTCCTGGCTGGCCGACGTGGTCGCCGGTGAAGTCTCAAAGATGGACTAAGGAAAAAGCAAGGCAAAATATAATTTTTTCAGTATAATTTAGCTAGAAGAAGCTATTTCCCATAGTAGATGAAAATGAGGGGAGAATTATGCGCAAACGCAGCAATATTACCTGGGGGATCATCTTCCTGGCTGCCGCCTGCCTGGTGATCCTGAGTCAATTGGTTCCCGGCTTCAGCCGGATTTTCGTCTTTTCCTGGGGCCAGGTTTTCTGGCTAGTAATCCTGGCCTGGGTCCTCTATAAATCACTCAAGGGCCGGGTCGCCTTCTTAAGCGTCCTGGCCGGCGGCTTCATTGTCATGATCTTTAGCGATGCCTTTGGCTGGTTTCACTGGACCGGCTACCTGACTTTGGGGCTGATCCTGCTGGCCATTGGGGTCCAGCTTCTGGACAAGCATGGCAGCAGCTATGAAAGCGATGATGAGTTCGTCTTTTCAGCAACCGACAGCGACGGCGACAAGGTCGACGTTGAGCCGGTCACCAGCCGGACCCGGTCCTCTTTGGACAAAGAGCGGGTCGCGATCGACTTGGTCATGGGCCGGACCCGGCGGCGCCTGCACAGCCGCAACCTGCACAAGCTGTCAATCGACTGCGTGATGGGCCAGCTGTCCGTCTACCTCGACGACGCCCAGCTTAAAGACAACGAGGCCAAGGTGGACCTGGACTGCTTCTGCGGGGAAGTCACCTTGTACGTGCCAAAGGAATGGCACGTTTCAGTCGACATGCCCAGCTTTTTGGCCAGCCTGGAGACTTTCGGAGCTGAAGATGCCGCTCCTGATGCTCCAGTGCTCAAAGTAGACGGCGACACGGTCTTCAGCCGCGTCCGCATCGTCCGGGTATGACATGCCTGGAAAAAACTCAAATGAATATAAAAGGCTTCTAGAAGTGATAAAACTTCTGGAAGCCTTTTTATTCACAGCAGAGAGCTGCTGAAGCTCTCTTTTTGTGCCACACCGCCCCAGTTGGGCACTTTTCGGGAACCAATTTGCAAAAAGACCAGCGACGCTCGTCGCTGGTCTTTTTGCATGCTTACTTTTGTAAATAGTTGGAATTGGTCCCAAACCACTTCTGGTTGATCTGCCGCAGCTTGCCGTTTTGCTGCAGGCGCTTCAGGGCCCAGTTGATCTTCTTTTGCAGGGTCTTGTCGCCCTTGCGCATCCCCACGGCAAACAAGTCTTCCGGCACGCCCTTGTTGATGATGACCTGATAGGAGCTGGAATCAGCCTCGTGCTTGATGTAGTAGTCCGCGTAGGTTTCATCCAGCAGGATCCCCTGGATCCGTCCAGCGTTCAAATCCAAAAAGGCACTGGGAATCGTATCGTACAAGACCTTGCTCTTGGCCTTAAGCGACTGCTGCTTGCCATCCAGCCAGATCTCCGCCGTTGACCCGCTTTGGGCCCCGACGACCTTGCCGGTCATCTGCTTGAAGGACTTGATCCCGCTGGCCTTCTTGACGACCAAGACCTGGCGGTTTCTTAAGTAGGCCTTGCTGAAATTGACCTTCTTCTTCCGCTGGCTGGTCACGCTGTAGCCATTCCATAAGACGTCGATCGTCCCGTTGCGCAGCTCGGTTTCCTTCATGGACCAGTCGATGGTCTGAAAGTCTGCCCGCAAGCCCAGTTCCTTAAGGACGGCCTTGGCCAGGTCAACGTCATAGCCGACCAGCTTTCCGTCCTTTTGGCGGAAGTCCATGGGCACGAAGGTGTCATCCAAGCCAATGATGACGCTCTTGCGCCGCTGGATCCGGGACCAGGTGTCCTTGGTATTGGCCTCTTTGGTCAGGTTGGAGCAGCCAGCCGCCACGAACAGGCTGACGGCCGCGGCCAAGATGACCAGCACTTTCTTCAGCTGCTTCATGCTCATCCCTCCAATGGCTTGACTTCAAAGACCTGGTCGGCCACCTTTTTGGCAAAATCCATGTCGTGGGTAATGATCAATTGGGTCAAGCCGGTTTCCTTAAAGCCTAAAATCAATTCCGCCACCTGGTCCCGCATGGCCGGGTCCAGGGCACTGGTCGGCTCGTCATAGCAGAGGATCTTGGGCTTCATGGCCAAGGCCCGGGCGATGGCTACCCGCTGCTTTTGCCCGCCTGAAAGCTGGTAAGGATACAGCTGGCTCTTGTCAGCCATCTCCAATTTGCCCAGCAGGTCCTGGGCTTCAGCTTCCGCGGTCGCCTTGTCTTCTTTCAAGGCCAATTGCGGGGCCAGGGTAATGTTGTCCAAAACGGACATGTTTGGAAACAGCTTGTAGTCCTGGAAGACGACCCCGATCGCGCCCCGCTCTTCGCCGCTAAGGTCGTAGCGCTCGCTGTCCAGCTGCATCTGCCCTTGGTCGGCCGTCTCCAGGCCGGCGATGATCCGCAAGAGGGTCGTCTTCCCGGCCCCGGAAGGACCAACGATCGTCAGAACCTGCCCATCGTCCAGCTCGAGATTAACGTCTTTTAAAATCTGTCTTGGGCCAAAGCTCTTGGCCAAATTTTCAATCTTCAGCATTGTTCAGTCCCTCCTATCTGTAGTAAGCGAAGTGCTTTTCCAAGCGGCGCAGAAGCAAAGTGCACAAGCCGATCAGGATCAGGTAGATCAGGCCAACCAGGACCAGCGGCACCAAAGTCACGTCTCTTGAGGTGGCCAGGTTGCCGGCACGGAGCAAATCGCCCAAGCCGATTACGTAGACCAGGGATGAGTCCTTGACCAGGTTGATCACTTCGTTGCCGATTGATGGCAAGACGATCTTGGTCACCTGGGGAATAATGATCTTGCGCAAGGTCTGCCCGTAAGTCAATTGCAGGACCTTGGCCGCCTCAAACTGCCCCCTGTCGACAGCCTGGTTGCCGCCGCGGAAGATTTCCGCGAAGTAGGCCGCGTAGTTCATGACGAAGGCCACAAGCGCCGCCAGATAGCGCGGGAAGGTGATATGAATGATGGGCAAGCCATAGAAGACAAAGATCAGCTGCAAGAGCAGCGGCGTCCCCCGCATGATCCACACGTAAAAGTTGAGTAGCCATTTCAGGGGGGCAAAGCGGCTGCTTAAGCCAAAGGAGACGATCATCCCCAGCGGGAGGGAGATGACCAGGGTCTCAAAGAAGATCTGCAAGGTCATGCCCGCTCCGCTGAAGAGCGACGGCAAAATTTCAAAAACGTATTTCATGCTTACCCACACTTTCTATTTCTGCTTAATCAATCTGCCGGCCGATTTTCTGAAAAACAAAAAAAGTCCCCCTGGCCCATGGGCCAAGAGGACGACAAATAATCGTGATTCCACCTCGCGTTCGCCAGCCCCTCACGGCAGCTGGCCTCACCAAGTTTACGCGTTCATAAACTCGCGGCTGTAACGGGCCGTCCCGGAAGAAGCTACTGCGGTTCGCCCCTCCTGCTCACAGATGTGTGTTCAGCCGCCGCCCTGCTCCCGTTTCCATCAGCGGGGAGTCTCTGCGTGTCCCGCGCGCGGCCTACTTCTTCTGTTCTTCGCAAATCGATTGGTTTGATTGCAATATTAAGCTAATATTAAAAATCCGTCAACACTTTTTTGAAAAAATTTACTTATTTTCGTAAGTTGCCGGATCAACTGCCAGCAAGGGGCTCTTTTCACCGGCGTAGACGATGTCCAGCTTGTACATGGCCCGGGAGGCAATCGTGTAGACCAGCTGGGTCTCATCATCTTCGTGGTAGGCCGCCTTTGAGGCATCCCACATGACGACCGCGTCGAATTCCAGCCCCTTGGCCAGGTAAGACGGCAAGACCAGGTCCCCTTCAACCAGGCGCTGGTTGGCGTCGCGGATCAAGGTGGCCTTAGCCCCGTGCTCCTTGAGCCAGGCAGCGGCTTCCTGGGCGCTGGCCAGGTCCTTGGCAATCACGGCAGTGGTCATCTTCTGGGCGTCATTGGCCTTGATAGCCGCCAGCATGGCCTCCCCAGCCTCTTCCTTGCTCTCGCGGCCCCAAACTTGCGGGCGGGGTCCTTGGCGGTTGAAGCTTTCGATCTTCTCCCCGTGGCGGAGAATCTGCTTGGTAAAGTCGGTCAGCTGCTTGGTTGACCGGTAGGACTTAGTCAATTGGACCACCTTGGTCTTTTCCGGATCAAACAAGCCAGAGATCTGCTTCAGCAAAGTTGAGCTCTCGTCCTTGGTAAAAATGGCTTGGTTCAAGTCGCCCAGCATGGTGAACTTGGCCCGTGGGAAGTTGTAGCGCAGGTAGGCCAGCTGGAAGGCTGAGTAGTCCTGGATTTCATCGATGAAGCAGTAGCGCATCTCGATGTTGGTCTGGCGGGCAACGATCAAGTCGTAGAGGTACAAGTAGGCGGAAGCGTCCCGCATCTCGATTTCGCGCTGCTTGAACTTTTCCTTGACGCCCTCGACGTGCTCAGCCCATTCGCTTTCACTGATGCCGTACTTTTCCAGCTTGGTCATCTTTGGCACGGCCCGCAAGAAGGCCAGGTACTGGGCCCGGACGTTCAGGAAGTGGTTGCGGTTGATCCCTTTAGCCACCTTGGCCAAGTGCTTGACGACGATTTTGCGGCCCAGGAACTTGCGCTCAGCCTCTTCTGACGGAAATTCCTGGTCTGGCCGGTCGTACATGCTCAGCATCTGCTCGTGGCTCAGGCTTTCGATTTCCTTGGTCACCCAGGCCTTGCGGATTTCAGGCGCGATCTTCCGGTTCAGGCGGTGGATCAATTCCTCGCGGGTAGCGTCGATCCGGTTGCCCAGCTTGTAGTTTTCATTGAAAGAGTAGTAGAGCTCCTTGATTTCTTCCTTGCTGAAGAAAGGCTTCTTCTTGGTCCGGAAGTAGATGTTTTTAAAAATCATCCCGGACTTGTTCAAGTGCTGGCCATACTTGGTCACCAGCTTGAAGAAGGCCAGCGAGTCCTTGAAGCGGCCGATCGCCGTGTCGGCCAGGCTGTCCTCGAACTGCTCAAAAAGGTTCTGGACGTGCATCTTCGGCAAGCGGCGGTTAATGAACTGCCAGTAGGTCATTTGGACCATGTTCTGCTCGCCCATTTCCGGGAGAACGTTCTCGATGTAGTCGTTGAACAGTTGGTTCGGGCTGAACATGATGACGTTCCCGCTCTTCAGGTTGCCCCGGTAGCGGTAGAGCAGGAAGGCAATCCGCTGGAGGATGGCACTGGTCTTGCCCGACCCAGCAGCCCCCTGAACAAACAGCAGGTCGCTCTTGGTGTCGCGGATGATCTTGTTCTGCTCTCTTTGGATGGTCTTGACGATCGACTTCATCTGGATGGAGGACTTCTCAGACAAGACCTCCATCAGCATCTGGTCGCCGATGGTCTCGTCCGTATCAAACATGTTGACGATGGTGCCGTCTTCGATCATGAACTGGCGCTTCTTGGACATTTCCACGGAAACTGGCCCGTCTGGGGATTCATAGGTCACGTGGCCGATCTTGCCGTCGTAGTAGATCGAGGAGATCGGGGCCCGCCAGTCGTAGATCAGCAGGTTCTTGTCCTTGTCCATGAAGGAGGCCAGGCCGATGTAGATGGTTTCCGGATCCTCCCCTTCTTCCTGGAAGTCGACCCGGGCGAAGTAGGGGTGCTCGTGCAGGCGCTTGAGCGTGGAAAGCTCACGGGCGTTGACCTGCCAGGCATTGTCGCGTTCTTTCAGCATTTGCTGCTGCTGCTGGATCGACAGGGCGGTATCCATGGAGGTTGAGTAGTCGTCAAAGTCCAGACGGATGTCGTCATAGAAGTGGGCGGAGATATCCTTGGCTTCAGCCTTGTCTTTGGCGATTTGGCGGGCCAGCTCATCTCCTTGCTGGTCAATCTGGCCCAGGATCGAATCCAAGTGGGCCTGTTCTTTGTTGCGTTCTGAAATTTCTGCCATGCAAACACCTTTTCTAAAAATCTTGCATAATATTGTACCATCTTTTCAGCCCGACCGGTACTTTTCCGTCTCTCGCCCGCAAGCGGATCCATGAGAAAAGGCAAGTATTTTGCTAGGCAGAGCCCTGGAAAAAAACTATAATATACTAGCTAGAAGGAGGCCTTCATGAGAAAATTTTTCAACTTCTTAAAGAACCTGCTGGTCCTGACCTGCCTAATTGGGGTCGCTTGGACCTACCAGGACCAGATCAAGGACGTCGCGGCTGACTGGGGCAGCAAGCTTGCCGGCTACCTGCCAGACAGCCTCAGCACGGCCGACCTGGCCGAGAAGACCATCTCGGAGAATTCCAAGTCCACCATCAAGAACACGACCGGCTACACCTGGTCCAAGAAGACCGCGACCGTCTACATCGACTTAAAGCGGTCCAGCCAGGTTGACCTTTACAACGCGACGATCAACGCCATGGCCGCTTGGAACCAGACCGGGGCCTTCCGCTTTAAGCAGACTTCCAGCAAGAAGAAGGCCCAGATTGTCGTCGTCTCCGCCTACAAGTCAGACGGAGCCGCCGGCCTGACCACCTATAAGTACTCCAGCCGCAAACGCCGGCTCTACTCGGCCAAGGTATCCCTGAACACCTACTATTTGGACAGCAGCTACTACAACTACTCCCAAGCCCGGATCGTCAACACGGTTGAGCACGAGCTGGGCCACGCCATCGGCTTGGACCACCGCAATGGGGTCTCGGTCATGTACCCGACCGGGTCTTTGTACACGATCCAGCCGAAGGACATTGCCTTGGTCAAGAAGATCTACAAGGGCAAGAAATTTTAGCTGAAGCAAACAGAAACAGAGGCAGACATGAAACGCATTTATTTGATCCGGCACGGGAAGACTTTTATCAACAAGTACAACAAGATGCAGGGCTGGTGCGACACCCCATTGACGGCAGAAGGGCGCGAAGGCGCCGAGCAGGCCGCTGAGGCCTTAAAGGACCTGCCTTTGGACATTGCCCTGTCCAGCAACACCCTGCGGGCCAGCGAGACCTGTGAGATCATCATGCAGAAGAACTGCAACAAGGACCTGCTCCAGCACCTGGCCTATCCTTACTTCAGAGAACACTTCTATGGCTACTTTGAGGGGATGGACAATGACGTGGCCTGGCGGATGGTCGGCGCGGCCCATGGCTTCACCAGCGCGGCTGATTTGGCCAAGAACGCGACCTGCGACCAGATTGCCGACTGGACCAAGGAAGCTGACCCCTACCATGACGCTGAAGACAGCACGGAATTTTGGGCCCGCTGGCAGAAGGGCTTTGACCTGATCAGCCAGCTGGACGGGGCCGAAAACATCCTGCTGGTCAGCCACGGCTTTGCCATCAAGTCCCTGGCCCAGCGATTCGCGGTCAGCGGAATTGACACGACGGTCCACCCAAGAAACGCCTCCATCTCCACTTTGGTGATGGACGACCAGGGGCAATTGCGGATGACCAGCTACAATCAGCTGCATCTATAATTTTTACCAGTTTTTTACAGGCAAAAGCCTTGCAAGTTTAACCAGACGCTCTATAATATGTGCCAGCAAAAGAAAAAGCCAGTTGCTTTTTCTTTTTTATTCCATTCCTAATTATTAAAACGGAGCGCAATTAAATATATGAGAACTAAGATTTTTGGTCACCGCGGCTACCCTGCCAAGTTTGCTGAGAACTCCCTGGAAGGGTTTGACTACTGCTTCAAGCATGGGGCTGAAGGGATTGAATTCGACGTGCACCTGACCAAGGACGGAGTCCCGGTCATCATGCATGACGAAGACATCAAGCGCACGACCAACGGCAAAGGCTTGATCAAGGACTACACCTTGCGGGAATTGGATCAATTCCACCTGGCCAACGGCGAGCGGATTCCCCGCCTGCGCGACCTGTTTGAACTGGCTGAAGACTACGACGGCCAGCTCAACCTGGAAATGAAGACCAACAAGTTTGACTACCCTGGCCTGCCAGAGAAAGTTTTTGACCTGGCTGACCACTTCAAGTTCAAGCAAGAAATCATCTACTCATCATTTAACCTGCAAACCCTGGTGCACGCCAAGGAGGTCCGCCCCAACCAGAACTACAACTTCCTGACTGACAAGGAAATCAAGAACCCAGTACAGTTCATCAAGGAGCACGGCTTCAGCGGCATTCACCCAGAGCACTTGGTTGACACCACGGCCGTTGAAAGAATCTGGACCGTCGACAGCAAGGCCCGGGCCAAGAAGATCATCCAATACGGCGCTGCCGGCTTCTTTACCAACAAGTTCGAAGATATGATGGACTTGCGCAAGGAAGTTGCCAATTACTAATAGAAGATCAATTAAAAGAGTTGTCTCGACTGACAGCTCTTTTTTTACGCGGTAATTTTCAACATAAGCAGATTGTATTCGGTTTCACCAAGTGCTAAAATCGACATGTCTCATATGTGATGTTAAAGGAAGGAAAAGTAATATGCGGAAAATTTCCAAAAACATTCTGCTCATATCATCTGTTGGCTTGGCCAGCTCCGCTTTTGCGGTGACCGCTACCCACCCAGTGTTTGCCGCAAGCAACACTAGCAAGAAAACTACTGTGGCTAACGACCAAGCCAAGGTTAAGAGCGCGCAAAATAGTGTTAACCAAACTCAAAGCAAGTTAACCAAGGCGCAAAATGATTTGAATACCGTTAACAAGGATCTGACTCAAAAAGAGACGGATTTGGCAAATGCTAAAAGTGCAACCGAAGCAGCTAATGGTAAGGTAGCAGCTCCGAATAAGAGCAATGATGAGGCTCAGTCCGCTCTCAAGCAAGCTCAAGCAGCCACTGATTCCGCAAACAGCAACTACCAAAACGCTGTTAAGGATAGTACCGACAAGCAAAAGGACTTAACTGATTCACAAAACAAAGTAACTAATCTCGAAAAGCAACTTACTGATGGCGAAAAGAACAATAACGACATCAAGCAAAAAGTTACTGACAAGAACAATGAGATCAGCGACAACCAGAAGACTTTGTCCGGCTTGCAACAAGAAAAGAGCAAATCTGACGCTAAGCTTTCATCCGCGCAAAATAATCTTGCTGAAAAGAAGCAGAAGGCTGATAGTGCCTCACAGGCCTTGCAAACGGCTAAAAAAGATCTGGGTTCAGCAATCAGCACTAATGAAAGCTTGGCCCTTCCGCAAAGCTACATTGACTACGTTACTGGCAAGTCAACTGACTGGGATACTGCCAAAAAGGACCTGCAAGATGTAGTAAACAGCCACACTTATCCATTTGCTGATGGTGATGAAAACGATACCGTTTACGATGATCCTGCTGCCTTATCCGAAACAGATCAAAAGCGTTTGGATTTCTACGTAAAGAGCTTAATTGATTCCGTCAAGTCTCAAGTTGGATCAACCAGCAAGCTGACTATCACTGACGGTTCACTTGAATTTGCTAAGCGTTACACGCAAGAATACCAAAGCAGCAATTATGTCTTTAGAAAGTACAACGCAATCAAGTCAGCCTCAAGCATCATGGGCCTTGATGAGTATGCTGTCACTGGATATGACATTGCTGCCAACAGACAAGTTACTAGTCGGTCCATTTCGATTATCAATGGATACGTATATAACTCATATGAATTCGGGACAACCAAGATGAGCGAAATTGCCAAGGCAGCTTTTGACTTGGTAACACAGGAACTGGCTAATCCAACTGATTATAACAACATCATCAACAACAATGGTTACTTCTCAGTTGCTGTAACCACCCAGGATGACAAGTTCTACGTCTGCCTTTTGACAATCAACCCTACTAACGTTCCAAGTCGCTTTAACACCAAGGAAGTTGTCAAGCCGAGCCAAGATGAACTTGCAGCAGCTGCTCAAAAGGCTCAAGCTGATTCAGACCAAGCCAACAAAGACGTCAAAAGTGCTCAAAGCGCGTTTGATCAAACGCAAACTGAAAATCAAAAACTCAGTCATCAAATCAGTGATCTGCAAAAGAAGATCAGTGACGATCAAGGCGCTGTTGCATCCTTGCAGAAACAGCTTACTGACACGGCAAAGCTTCAGTCACAGATCAAGGAAACCAAGGACTCGTTGCCGGCAAAGCAAGCTGCTCTGCAAGCAGCAAATGAGAAGGTTAAAACTACTCAAAGCAAACTGAATGACTGCAAGACCGCATTAGCAGCGGCTCAGAAAGAAGCAGCAAATACCCAAAGCAACTGGGATAAGGTAAAGGCTGACGCAAGCAGTGCACAACAAAAGCTCCAAACTGCTCAGAAGGCATACAATGAAGCAAAGAAGAAGCAAGAAAAGCTGACTGCATCGGTTGCATCACTCAGCAAGAAGCTTGCCTACGAAAAGAAGCAACTGGCCCACGCTAAGGCTGTTTTAGCTCTTGCTCAAAGCAAGAAGGCTACTACTAAGAAGCCAACTAAGAAAGCCAAGGCACCTAAGAAAACGATCAAGAAGGCTAAAAAGTCTAAGAAAGTAGTTGTCGCAAGCAGCAAGTTCACCAGCCTCAAGGGCAGCAAGAAGGCCTTTGTAGGCAGCTGGAAAAAAGCCAAGTCCGTTTCTGGCTACCAAATCCGCTATAGCACGGCTTCATCAATGAAGAAGGCTAAGACTAAGAGCACCAAGGCAACGAAAGTTAAGATTTCCCGCTTAAAGAGCAAAAAGAAGTACTACGTACAGCTTCGTTCTTACCGCAAGCTTTCCGGAAAGACCTTCTACTCTGCTTGGTCAAAGGCTAAGACGGTCAAGACCCGTTAGTCTATTCAAAAGCTGATATTGTATAAATAAAAACTATTCCACGCATGGAATAGTTTTTTTAGTCTCTACTTATTTTCATTAGTCTGACTGACCGACTTTGCTTTTTAAAACAAAAAGAGCAACTAAGCCATAGTTGGTTTAGTTGCTCCTCTAAAAAGCGCTAGCGCTTATTTTTTAGGCTCTATAATTTTTCTTACTGGTGAACATCAATTGTCCATCGGTAAGAATTTTTTGTTTTAATAGTATAAAAAAGAGGCCCATAGGCCTCGCTATCAAACTTAAAATCATCTTCCACAATTCTCATAAGTATAGAAAGCTGGTCTCTATGAACCTCAACACTAATTATATTAAAGAATTCCTCGATATTGAAGACCCTGGCTGAGCTCAACGTCTGCCCTAATTGCGAGTCCGACAACTTTATCTATAATGGCTTCAAGACCGTCACTATCCCATATATTTCCGCCAATGCAAGCAAACCCGTCTTTATCAAAGTCAAAAAGCACGGCATCTTTTGTAAGAACTGCCAAGAATACAGTTATCTTTCCACTAACATTGTCGAAAAGCACTGCCACATCTCTAACGCTGTCAAGCGCAAAATCATATCCGGGCTTACCGAAGACCGTTCTATGACCAGTATTGCCAGGGAAAACAGCGTCTCGGTCACCACTGTTCAAAGATGTCTGGACGAGTGCAGCGCTCAGTTTACCCCATCATTTGACTCCCTGCCTGAACACCTGGCTTTTGACGAATTCAGAGGCGTCGGCCGAAAGCTGCACTTCATCTGTCAAGACGGCGAAAAGCACACGATCGTAGTTATTCTGCAGAACCGCTTTAAGAGCACTATCAGAAAGTACTTTGAGCAATTCCCAGAAACGACCAGAAAGGCCGTCAAAACGGTAAGCACTGACCTTAACTGCTATTACGACTCCCTTGCCAGAGAGCTCTTTCCAAACGCTAAGGTCGTCGTTGATCGTTTCCACATGGTTCAAATGGTGACCAGATCCTTTACTGGCTTTAGAGTGCAAGTCATGAAGGAAATGGATAAGACTTCTAGAGAATACAAGCTCCTTAAGAGCCACTGGAAGCTCTATCTGAAAAAGTACAAAGAGTTGGAAGGAACGAACCAAGTCTACAACAGAAGCCTTCGAGCACCTTACACCCAGTCCCAGATTGTCAGCGAGGGGCTTCAATGTGATGAGACTCTGGAAAACATCTACAACTTCATGCAGGACTTCATGTACGCGTTAAAATACAAGGACCCGGAAAAGATAGAAGAATTGCTTAGCGGCAATACTAGACAATACTGTCCGCAGCTTAGAACCACTATCAGAAGCTTCAGAAGGAGCTTTAGGGCTGCTCTAAATGGCGCTACGCTGCCTTTCTAGAACGGTTGCCTGGAAGGCCTCAACCGCAAAATCAAACAGATTGAGCGCACGGCATACGGCTACTCCAACTTCACCCACCTTCTGAAACGAATCAGACTGGAGCAGAATCTCATTTCACTAAAAAAGAGCGCCAAACGGCTAGAAGCTGTTCAGCACTCTCATTAAATTTATTTACACTCCTTGACAATCATCAGTAAGATTTGACAAAGAGCCGAAGAAATCCCATAAATTGCAGTTTTTCACTCTTTTAGGTTCCGTAGTGTAATATTGTCGTAATCAGCTTCGGAAAGCCTGCTTTTTTAATTCCTGTTGAACATAGTAATCACTCGATCCCATCTGTTCTGGAAGGGTCGTCTTAAACTTATCGTTATTACCACCATCCAGGTAAGCGTAATAGCCATTAGGTAATTTCACAGCTAAACCAATTCCAATATTTTGAATTGATGTACCGTTTTGGTATTTAGCAGACCACTTAGTAATATGAGTAGTTGGATCAGGAGCTACGCCGGTAGAAATGGCCCTTGTGGTGAACAAGTCAGGATACTTGGACTGTAACTCTGACAGATACTTACCACCATAAGTTTCCTGTCCGTTTCCACCACCGGCTGTGTATGCAAAGTAGATTTGATTAGCATATGTCTTACCATTGACGTAAAGCTGCGTTCCACGATTGTTAGCTCTGGTAACCGTTACTGCTTCTTGACCGGAAAAGCCAATCATCTGGTTCATAACAATATCTTCCTGAACCTTTAAGCCAGCGCTATGCAAAGCGGCAATCGCGTTTGCTAATTCTTCACCACTTCCATACTTGGTTGGATTAGCATTAGTCCCTAGGTTATAGCGATCAGTTATAGAATAACCTTCGTTATAGCGACTCATACCAAACGGTGTGTAAGCAGGGGCCATCCAGAAGTCAGTGATTCCCAGGTTGTTAAAGAGCGCAGCGTTTTTGGCAATAATATTATATGCATGATTCTCTGTACTTGTTGGTTCAGGTTGATACAAACTAAAGTCTTCATAGATCATATGAGAATCAAGTGCAGCATTAGATTCGAAGATCTTATTACTATCCGCTGAAACAGTGGCGGCATTAGTAGTAACATCCTGATTTCCAGAAACAACTGGGACCCACACACCAAGATATCCACTTACATAAGGATTGCTGTATCCCTTAACAGTAACCTTCAAAATACCATTATCATCAGTTGTTAAGGTCTCTGGATTTTCAGCACCATCAGCATTATATGTTAAACCATTATCCGTTGTGTCAAGCAAGTTACGATACCGCTCATTAGCATGGGCACGACCCATATTAATAGAAATTGTTTGCTCTGCCATTTGTGGATTGTTACCAACGATAACTGCCATTCCACTTGTTCGACTCAAACTATCAGTACCCTCACTATTAGCATCAGTACCCTCACTATTAGCATTAGCAACGCCCTTACCATAACGAACACTTACAATTAAGTTATCGCTAAGCTTGGTCATTGTTTGTCCGCCGCTAACAAATTGTTTCCGTGCCTTCATTAACGTCGTAATTGCATCATAGTAGATCGACTTTTCCTGCATATATTGTGCAGTTTCGTTGTAAAGATCACCATAGTAAATCTGCGGTACAGTATCTTTGTTGCTTAGAAGAATTGCATATTGTGCTGGAACGTTATACTGAGCATACTGCTTATCGGTCTTCTTTTGATCAGCATAAAACTCTTGCCAAGCTTTGTTAGCATATTCTGCTTTATATGCTGATCCCATAATGTAAGCTATGCCAGGATGGTCTTTAATAATTAACCTATTAATCAAGTTCTTGCGTTGATCATGGTTAGTGACAAATGACCAGTTTGGAGTAGCTTCATTTTCCGTAACGTCATTTTGCCGGTTAACAATACTATTAGTAACCAGAGCACCAATATTATCACGATTGTTAGCACGTCCGAGGACATTTTCTAAAGTATAGAATTCTCCAGAATCCATGTACAATTGTGGATTACCCTTCTTGTTCAACATCCGGGCAGCACCTGAATGGTATCCTTCGTTATAGCTTAAGTGATTATTAGCATTTTGCGGGTTACCCTTCATATGGTACATATCATTCATTAATTGTCCCATCTGGTCGAGCACATCAGCATTAATATTATCAGCAGCATCAATCCGGAAACCGTCAAAATTACCATCCCGGTTATAACCCATCAGCTTACCATAATTTAACAAGAAGTATTCCCAGTTAAGGTTCTCAGCTTGTACCACCGGATTAGAGTTATCAATATCATTTCCGACCAATAACTCAGGACTGTTATCGCTATTATCATTACCAGTTTGGTTATTGATCGTACGGTTCATTAAGCGATACTTACTATCAGCGTAACTAGTATTACCTCTACGTTGATCTTTTGAATCATTATTAACGAAGATTACTTGATCGTCATCTACAGTTCCGCTTTCATTAGGCTTATAATTTGGCACGCTCTGTACTGATAATTCAGATGAAGCCGATAGTTCAGGAATAGTAGCTGCAAAACCATTAATGTCATTTGCTAACTTACCCGTTCCCTTATTAGTAGCAATACTTTTTTCAATTACGTAACGAAGATTTTGTGCTGCCGTGTTAAGAACTGTTGCATCTGTGCCCTTATTAAGCTTTGCTACCGATGCCTTTGTTAATCCATACTTAGCATTCTCATAACCATGATTAACAAAATACTTAATGAATTGTGCCTGAACATCCTTATTTGGCCATGCATACATCAAGATTGGCCGCCAGTCACCAGCCCCGGTCTTGTACCATTTCTTACCATCTTGGCTTGTTCCAATTGGTCGGTACCAACCACTGTAGCTAAGGTAGCCATCAATATTGTTAATGGAGTTGGCATCCATCGAATAGGCTAAGTTATCCCAAGTACCAGCGTCGAGGCGCTTAATAAGCTTGTTTGTCCGCAGATCATAAATATTAAGCTTGCCGTTTTCAATTGCCCCACGGATGGTGACCCTTGCGTCACCGTTACCACCGAAGTAATAGAATTTATTGCCTTCTTGATAAGGCCGGTTACGATATTGAACGTGGTCCGCGCCGTAATATTCTAGCTTGTTCTTGCCGTAATGACGTAAGCCAGTTACTGCGTCACCATTGCTGCCAA
>NZ_JAOQBX010000008.1:45963-52512 GCF_044902225.1 Lactobacillus sp. 23-2
GCCAGTTACTGCGTCACCATTGCTGCCAAAGTAATACCACTTATTTCCCTGACTAACATAACGATTACGATACTGAACATGATCTTTGCCGTAATATTTTAGCTTGTTATTACTGTAGTGTCGTAGACCAGTGATAGGTTGTCTATCATTACCGTGATTTCGGTTGGCGGCACTCGAAAAAGCCTCGGTAGTGGCGCTTGAGGTAGCAATTACTGCTCGACTAGTGCTTGAGTTGGCAGTTTTGCTACTCGAAGCAGCCTTGGTGGTTGTACTTGAGGTAGCGGTTGCTGCTTGGCCCTGATTTTGGGCAGAAGAAGAGGCAGCCTTCGATTCCGTGGTGGTTTCTTGACTGCCGTTGTCAGTTGCCGCGGAAGTTTCTGCAGTCTTGCCTGCATCTGCATTGGCATTATTGTCTTCTGTCTGCTTGGTACTTTCCGTGCCGGCAGCTTTTTCCGCTGTATTCGTCTGCATCTGGGCTGCTTGCTCGCTAGCAGTCGTGGTATCAGCCTTTACTTGGCTGCCCGCGCCACTAGCCCAGAACATAGTCATCCCAAGAAGCACAGACGTCATACCTACGCTAAGCTTTCTTAAGGACCATCTTTGCTTTTCGCTAGATGGTTCATTCATCATTTTCTTTCTTGAATTCATACCCTGATGCGTCTCCTAATTTTTCATAAGAAGTTATTTGCATATACTAATACACTGTAATTATATAACTGGCATTTCTTTATTCAAAAACAGAAAGGAATCCCTTACAATGTTGAACCAATTACAGATTAAACGTTATAGTTACCGTTTGCAAGTAGAATTTAGAACTTTGTCGAAAATCTGCAAGAGACTTTATTACAAGTACGCCCCATCTCGGTTAATTCACCGCCGCAATGCCAGTCTGGTAAAGGTTCCAGACTACGAAATCATTGCATTACTTGTCTGGCAAGCTGAGGAAGGTATATCTTCTCAGCGCAGATTTGTCCGTTGCTGGGGACTTTGTGGTCTTTCTAGGTCTCGTTTTAATCGCAGGGCTAGAGCGCTTCTTGGCATCACTGCTCAGATCGTCAACGATCTGAACTCAAGAGTCGATCTGTTTGATCAGTATATGATCATTGACAGTCTACCCATGCCTTTGTGTCAGCCAATCAGAAACCGCAGAGCTAAGGTGTTTGAAGGAACAGCCAACATTCTTTTAGAGGATTTCGTTGAGTTTAAGTTACAACTCAAAAAATATTATCTTAAACTTCGAAAAAAGCCGTAATAGTAGGCTTCTTAGACATTGAGTTGTAAAATCCTGGGAAGTTAGCAATAAATAGATCTCCCTGTTGTCAGTCACGATCCGGTTTTGCAGCTAGTGTGGCAGACCGTGCTCACACATCTTTCCTCCGCTATCTATCCTACATTTATGGCAGTTGGTCCATAAAATGATCGATCTTTAAGAAAAATTCTACCAATTCGCGGTGGTCCTGCCCATCCCGCTGGTAGTGGTCTTGCAGATCAGCTAAAGTCATGTTTTCCATCAGCTTTGAGGCCGTCTTGTCCTTGGCCCAGCTGCGGTGTCGCTTTTCCATCAGGTTGTACATGTGCAGCTTGACGTCCTCATACGGCGCGAACTTCAATGTCTGGCCATCATCTTTAAAGACCAGGTAGTTTTCAATTTCCCGCTTAAAAGTCGCGTGAACGTGGCTCTTGTTTTGCGGGTACTTATTCTCAATCCGCCTGAGGTGCCGGCGGCTTTGGTCAGCTTCCGGCGTCCCCTTGTCAGAGTCGATCATGATGAACCAGGGCTCATTCAGCCGGGAAAAAAGGTCAAAATTGAGCCAGGAGATCAGACTCCCGCATCCCCCAACCGGCAGGATAAACAGCCCCTTCTGGCTGAAAGTCTGGTCAACCAGGCCTGCTTCATACATCCATTGGTTGACTTTGGTCACGAAACGGACGTCTTCTTGCCCTTCCACCAGCAAGACGCAGCGCGACTGGACGGCCCGCTGGTCGGCTTCAACGCCCAGATTCTTTTGGGCTTCCTCCAACACTTCTTCCTCTTGCAGGAATTCCCGCTGGCCAGCCACCTGCTTGACCATCCGGGCTCCTTCCAGGGGCAGCAGGCCCATCAAGTGAGGCGTATGCGGAATCAGGATGACCTGCTTGCCTTTAGCGACCAATTTCAGGGCAGCTTGGGCCAGCTTGTCCTCCTCTTCATTTGTCAGGTTGTTTTCTTCAAAGGCGTAGATAACGTTCTCGATATTGGCATTCTCGCTTTGGGCCAGCATGAAGGCTAGGACGATCCGGCTGCTTGTCTGCAGGCTGCTTTCTTCAATCGTAGTCTGTCGCTTGATCATTTCCGCCAAGTTCTGTTCCTTGAAGACAAAGTTGGGCTTTGATCCTGGTGCCAGCTCCTGGTAATTGGCCAAAACCTGGGACAGGTTGCGGCCGACTCTGGCGTCCAGAAAGTCTTGAACTTCCTTGATTTCCTGGCGCTTGTCGCGGATGGCGCTGCGGACGACGAAATTCAAGGGGCTGGTCGCTTTTGACTCTTCGTCAAAGAAGACATACAAAGGCAAGCCGCTGACCAGCTCCCGGTAGTGGCCGAGGTTGTCTGAGTTGACTTCCTGAAAGGCTTGGCCAGTCCGTTCTTTAAAATAGTCCTTTTCAGCCAGGTAGTTCTTCAGGTCAAAGACCTTCTTGACCGTCAGCTGGTCAAACGTGCAGGAAATGGCGATTTCCCAGTCGCCCCGGTCCAGGGCCTCCTGGTTCAAGTCCTGCAGCTTCAAGGGCCGCTTGGCGGCAGAGCCGTTGAAGAAGATGTCCAAAGCCCGCAGCACGGTCTTCTTGCCGGCTTCATTCTGCCCAAGCAAGGTCGTCAGCGGGTCCAATTTCAGGTCAAGGTGCCGGTAGCCGCGAAAATTGCGCAGGTGCAAGCCAGTTAAAAACATGATTGTTCTCCTTTTGCATAGGTTGCTTGTTCTTCCCTTAATTATACGATTTCCGGACATTAAAAAGCCGGCAGAAGCAGCAATTCTGTCGGCTTTTCGTCTTTAGTTTTCTTGTTAAAAGAGGCCCAGGAACTTCTTGCGCTTCTTTGGCAAAGGCTGCCAGTTCATCTTGACCAAGTCGCCGTTGACGACCGCGCGGGCGTTATTGATGAATTCCTCCCGCTTGCTTTCGCCAAATTCCTTGGCCAGCTTGTCCAAGGCAGCCTTCATCTGGTACTCGCGCCTTGGCAGATCGTGGGCGTCACTGGCAAAGAAGGCGCATTGGCCAGCCTTGATAAAGGCCCGGCTGCAGTCTTCGATTTTCTTGCCGAAGATGCCCGTATATGAGCTGGCCGTTACTTGCACCAGGCAGCCCATTTCAATGAAAGTCTGCAATAATTCTGGATTATCCAAAATTTCATTGTTTCTTTCCGGGTGCACCACGATCGGCACGATGCCGCGGCTGGTCAGCTCATAGACCATGTTCTTGGCGTAGTGGGGCACGGCGTTGCTTGGGAATTCCAGCAGCATGTAGGTGTTGTCCTCATCCAGGAACAAAATGTCATCATCGTCCAAGGCCTGAGGCAAGCCGCCTGACAGTCTGACCTCATGGCCTGGGAAGACCGTCAAGGGAATGCCGGCCGCGTCAAGCCGCTGCTGGTATTCTTCAGTCAGCTTGATGACGTCTTCCTTGTGGTTCAAGTAGCGGCCGTTTAAAGTGTGCGGGGTGCAGACCGCGTGGGTGATGCCATCAGCCACGGCGTCCTGGGCCAGCTTCAAGGAAGTCCCCCAGTCCTTTGAGCCGTCGTCAATGCCCGGCAAAATATGACAGTGAATATCAACAAGTACCATAATTTAGCTCCTCACTAACTATTTTTCTCTACAAATCGTATACGTGCTTTCCTGGATGCAGGTCCTGCCAGTCCTGGGCAAAGCCGGCAACCGCGGCAGAAATGGCCGGATTGGCAAAGGCGCTTGGCCGTGCCGATGGTCTTCCGGATCGCGCGCAAACGGTCAAAGACGTCTACGGCAGCCGCCTTTTTCAAAATCGTGGGGTTGGTCGTGATCCCGCTTAATTGCAAATGATCATTCCAATATTCAATGGCAGCCAAATCTGCCGTATCAAGCATGAATTCCATTTTTCTTTCCTGCCTTTCTGCTTTCCCTGCCTTATTCCTTGTCCTTGCCCTCCTGCAGGCGGCGGTAGTCCTTGCGGGTCAAGCGGGCATGGGTGTCCACCTTTTCCCCGCGCAAGGTCCGGCTGACCCGGTCCAGTCTGGCAGCTTCCGCTTCGCCGCGCGCCTGTCTTTCAGCGGCCTGTCTGGCCTTGCGGGCCCGCCGCTCCTGGATGGATTTAAGCCAAAGGCTGGGCATGATGGCCACTGCTCCAAAGAAGGCTCCCATGGTATTGGCCAGCATGTCGTTGACGTCGTAAACGCCCAGGCCGGTCAGTCTTTGGAAGTGCTCAATAAAATAGGACAGGCAAAAGCCCAAGAAGGTCGTAATGATGATGCTGTGAAGCCACTTGGACCAGGCAGGGATGATGTAGCCTAGGGGGATGAACAGCATGATGTTCATGATAAAACCATATCTTCCCCCGTAATTGGAGCTGGCAAAGACTTTCTTAGCGCCCCACTCCCAAAAAGAAGGATTCTTGACCAAATCGCCAATCGAAGCTAAAAGCACCGGGTGCGTCGCATAGTAGACCGCGGCAGTAATCACCCGCGAGGCTACGACATAGTAGACCAAGGCGCAGGCATAAACCACGGTGATAATTAAGCGCAGAAGCTTGTTGCCAGTCCGGATCCCCAGGTAGCCGGCGAAAACGCATCCCCCGATGACGATAAATCTGATAAGCAGAGCCAATTCGTGTCCCATTTCTTTCACTTCCCTTTATTAAGTGCTTGTTTTATATTTTAAACCACCTCAGCCATTTCAACAAAAAGAAGCGGCAGCTTCATTCATCTTTTTTTGACTTGATATCAACAATTTTTAGCCAATTTAAAACGCAAATGCTATATAATACCAGTAGTTAGAGTACTCCAGCTTAGAGAGACTCATTGTGTTAAAGAAAGGAAAGAATTATGAATAGCAAACGTTTCTTCACTGGCAAGAAGCTGCTGACCGCGGGCGCTCTGGCTTTGGCTCTGGCAGCCGGTGCCACTCAAAGCGGCCAGTTTAAGGCACTTGTACCAGGCAATGGTACGGCTAAAGCCTTTTATGTCCCAACCAACGATGAATGCAAGTACGTGATCAAGAGCCAAGCGGACTTGGATAGATTCGTCAAGCAAAACGCCTTTGTCAGAGACTCACTCTTGGAATTCAAGTTTGAGAACTCCACGCCAATCAAGTTTCCAAAGGACTTTGACCTGAAGCTGATGCGCGGGGTAAAATTTGACTTCACTGCCAAGTCAACTGGCAATATCGACTTCAACGGCACGAGATTGATGATCAACCGCCGCTACGGCACCAAGAAGAAGATCGACTGGAATGCTGACTGGCCGGAAACCGTCAGAACCAGCTGGACGGTTGAAGGCGACCACAAGGGCCAAGTCATCTCCAACTTGAACGTTTACGGGTCCGTTCAAGGCTCAGTCAACTCAGAAGGCGTCGTAAGTTCTGACTACAACGGCGGGCTGCAGGTTTCCATGCTGCACACCAAGAACGTGACCTTCAAGAACATGAACTTCCACCAAGTTCAGTACTACAACCGTCACGTCTTTGACGTCATGGGCTGCAAAAACGTTGCTTGGGATGGTTGCCGCTTCTACGGCTACGCGGGCTCTGGCTTCAGCCAAGCTGGCTGGAACGCTATTTACAAGCACGACAAGCAGCCACACGGCATCTTCTCAGAAGCCATCCAATTTGACGTTGCCACCAAGGAAGGCGCTGGCGGCGACCCTAACGTCAATGAGTCAATTTTCGGCAAGAACCTGTTCGACGGGGCTGGTACTCAAAACGCCACGATCAAGAACTGCTACTTCGGACCTGAAAAGAACGGCTTGACTGGCGGGGCGATGATCAATGGCCTGGACAAGCGGGTTACCTTCCCTTACGGGGCAACGGTCGGCAGCCACAGTATCAATGAAATTACCAAGAAGTCAAATTACAAGAGCCTGAACGTAACCGGTTCAACTTTCGAAAACACTGCAGTAGCCACTAATACGACAGCAGCCTACTACAAGCACATGGCGCCAATCCACTACCGCTACTCAGCTATCGACAAGGCTTCTGACATCAACACTTTGAAGGCAAGCAACAACACGTTCATCAACGTCCTTGACCGCGGGGACAGCGGGATTCCTGACACCTTGGACGGGCAAAACCGGCCACTGTACAAGAAGGACCTGGGCCTGCACAAGGCTTGGTTCCGGAACGCGCCTGAATACCTGGCAACCGTCTCAAATGGCTTTCCAAAGATGAATGCCAACGGCAGCAAGTACACTAAGGCTGTTTTAGCACATCCAGCTAAGAAGGCTGCCAAGAAATCCAGCAAGAAAGCTCCTGCTAAGAAGACCACAGCCAAGAAGACTAGCAAGAAAGCTCCTGCTAAGAAGACCGCAGCCAAGAAGTCTAGCAAGAAAGC
>NZ_JAOQBX010000008.1:52612-81838 GCF_044902225.1 Lactobacillus sp. 23-2
CTAGCAAGAAAGCTCCTGCTAAGAAGACCGCAGCCAAGAAGTCTAGCAAGAAAGCCCCTGCTAAGAAGACCGCAGCCAAGAAGTCTAGCAAGAAAAAGTCAACTAAAAAGAAGACGACTAAAAAAGCAACCAAGAAGAGCAGCAAGAAATCAAGCAAAAAGACTAGCAAGAAAAAGTAAACTCCTCGTCTGAACAAAAAGCCCGTCAGCAAAGCTGGCGGACTTTTGCTTTTCACTGCATCCCCATCTAATTTATGCTATGATTCTTAACGGTAATTTTTTAAATCACTGATATTAGTAGAAAGAAAAATAACAAACATGGATAAGCAGAAATTCGACGAATTATGGAACAAGTACAAGGACGTCATTCCCTACGTCTTCTGGGGCGTCATGACCACCTTGGTCAATATCGCCTCCTATTGGCTGTGCAATAGCGTCTTTAAGTGGGCCATCATGCCTAGCACGATCATTGCCCAGTTCCTGTCCATTATTTTCGCCTACCTGACCAACCGCAAGTGGGTTTTCCACAGCCCGGCTTCAACATTTGAAGAATACGTCCACGAGATTGCCAGCTTCTTTGCGGCCAGAATCGGGACTGCCCTGCTCGACATGGCAATCATGTTTATCTTTGCTAAGCAGATGCACCTGAACAGCATGATCATCAAGATCCTGGCGAACGTGGTCGTCGTTGCCGTCAACTATGTGGCCAGCAAGTTCTGGATCTTCAAGTCAAAGGACGACAAGCAGCAATAAGCTTTTTTCTTAAATAAAGGTAATTTTCAAAGCATTTTTCTTAACAAAACGCCTCAAGATGTTATCCTAGTAAGCATAGTTTATGGATGCAGAAGGGGGACCAGCTGATGAAGAAAACATATAAATACGCGGCTTTGGCCCTGTTTGCCCTTTCGGCGCTGGCCATTACCGCCTTTACCTTTCAAAATTCCAGTCATTCCGCGGCTTTGACCATGAAGTTCGTCAACCTCTTTGAGCGGGTGCACTTCCACTTCACGGGGACGATCGTGGCTTGGTGGCCAGTCTACCATATGATGCGCAAGTTTGCCCACACGATTGAATACTTCTTCTTAGGATTGACTGCCTGCTTCCTCTTCAATGTCTGGGGCAGCAAGCACTATGCCGGCTGGGCCTTAGCCACTAGTGCCACTTGGTCTTTGATTGACCAAACCAGCAAGCTGCGGGTGCCGGGACGGGAATTCGACCCAACCGACTTTCCATTTGACATCGCCGGCTACCTCTTGGGGATTGGGCTGGCCTTGGTCTTGATCAAGACTTTGCCAATGGCCAAGGTCAAAGTCAGCAACAATTAACGAAATTACAAAAAAATGTCCACGCCAAGAGCGTGGGCATTTTTGTTTTGCTGGTTCAATCTAAGCTGGCCGCAATCATGATAGAATAGAGGCAAAAACAAGTTATTAAAACTAGAAGAAGGTAAAAAAATGAAGATTGCAATGGCAAACGACCACGCCGGCACCCGGCTGAAGAATGAGCTGAAGGCTTACTTGGAAGCACAAGGACATGAAGTCGTTGACTTTGGGACCGACAATGAAGAATCCTGCGACCTGTCAGACTTCGTCTACCCAGCCAGCTTGGCTGTAGCCAAGGGTGAATGCGACCGGGGCATTTTCGTTGACGGGGTTGGCTATGGCAGCGCCTTGATCGCCAACAAGATCAACGGCATCTACGCCGCGGTCTGCCAAGACCCGTTCTGTGCTAAACTGGCCCGCCAACACACCGATTCCAATGTCCTCTGCCTGGGCGCCAAGATCATCGGCGACATGATGGCCAGCGAAATCGTCAAGACCTGGATGACTACTGACCCGCTGATGGAAGAAAGATACCGCCGCCGGGTGGACAAGGTCAAGGCGATCAACGACAAGCACTGCGTCCCTGTTAAATAACGCGTTTTGACAAAGCATTGAAAAAGCAATCAAGCACTCAGCTTGGCTGCTTTTTTGTCCCCTCTTCAGTGTCCTATTAGGTACTATTATTATCTTAGAGAAAGGAAAGTATAAAATTGCTTCTATCGCAACCGATAGCGAGCAAGCAGCTTTCTTTTGCGGGAAATTTTGGCAAACACTTTTATTCATCTGTTAGAATACTTAATGGCAAATAAATCGGTATATCTGCACTAAGAAAGAGAATTTACATATTGGAAAGAAAAAATATCCTGCAAATCAAGCAAGAGGACGGTTCTTGGAAACACAATCTGGCCTACCTCGGACTGCTGCTGGCCGTCTCATTGGCAACGGTTATTTACCTGGCTGACACCAAGGCAATTTTCGCCTTCTCTGACTGGAGCTTTCATGCTTCACGGCTGGAAGAGCTCTACCTGAATCTGAAATCCGGGTCTTTTTTGACCTTCATCGCCGCCCGGACCTTCCATAATACCGGCGTCGCCTCCTTCCTCTTCTACCCCTACCTTTTCCTCTATCCGTGGGCTTTCCTGCGCTTTATCTTTTCCCCAGTCAACGCTTTTTACGGCTGGTATGGCTTGGTGACTTTTGCCACGGCCGCGATTGCCTACTTCTCCATGAAGGAGTACTCTAAGAATTCCCTGGCCGCGTTTCTTTTTTCCTTGGCCTACACTTTCGCCCCTTACCGGCTCTACCTGGGCGGGGCCGTGTTTGGCGAGTACTTGGCCGTCACCTTCCTGCCACTCGTTTTCCTGGGCATCTATGAAGTGCTGTGGGGCAATCGGCACAAGTGGTACCTGCTGGCCATTGGCGGAGCCCTGATTGCCTACTCGCACATCTTATCGGTCTTCTTGACCCTGGAGTTTGCCGTGGTCATCTTCATCATCAAGCTGATCACCAGCCGCGGCATCAGTCAAGGCCGCGTCAAAGCTTTGGGCTTAAGCATCATCGTCTGCCTGCTCTTGGTCTTGCCAGTCATTGCCCCCTTCTTCACTGATTTTATCGGGCAAAAACTGGTCAGTGCCAACCCTCACATTACCCAGACGCTTGATCTTGGCCCCCTGCTCCTCAGCTCTTTCTCGGCTCAAAAGGGCTGGAAATTGAGCTTTCTGCTCATTCTGACCATTTTTGTCGCCTGGGCCCTGCTCAAGAGCGGACGCGACTGGATCATCTACGGGCTTGGCCTCTTTTCCTGCATCCTGGCCAGCAGCTTTTTCCCTTGGAAGCTCTTAGCCGGAACGCCCTTTGAAATGGTCCAGCTGACTGTGCGCTACTTGTCATACGCGGCCTTGTTCTTGACAATTATTTTTGCCCAGGAAACAAGCGCGCTGCTGGGGCAAGCCAGTGAAAAAAGCAGGCGGGCCTTAATCTGCGGCTTCACCTGCTTTATGGTGATCTTCACCTTCAGTTCCTTGGCTGCCTACCGGGACACCTTGATCTCTGAAACGATTGAAGACATGCCAAAGACCAGCGCCAACAGCACCCAGCCGACTCCTTTCAAGCTCTTGCGCAACAAGAACTACCATAATCAGTTCAACTACAAGATCCTCTTTGGGGAATTTGACTACATGCCAAAGGTTGCACGGGCCAGCGTCAAAAAACGGCACTCCCTCCTCCAGCACAAGGCCTATTTGAGCGGAAAGACCTTGAACCTGCATCCCCTGATCAAGTCCAACCAGATCACTTACCAGGTCAAGAGCAAAAAGGCCGCGGCCATCGACCTGCCCGTGATCGCCTACAAGCACACGACCGTCAGCGTCAATGGCCAAAAACGCTCCTTCCGCCGCGGCTCCCGCGGGACGGTCGTCGTTAAGCTTGACCGCGGTCAAAACACGATCACGGCCGGCTACCAGCCAAGCCCGCTCTTTTATCTGAGCATCGTTATCAGCATTTTGACCTGGCTGGCCTTAATCAGCTGGCTGATTAAATGCCGGCTGAGCTGATTTTTAAAATCGCAGACACAAAAAACGAGTACGTGAAGCAACACGTACTCGTTTTTCTATAAGCTATTTCAGCATGATCGCGCCATTGTTTGAGCCGCCAGTTGCTTCTCTGGTGAAAGTCGCGATTGAAACCCAGGCCTTGGCCCCGTAGTCAAAGGCGTTCCGGTGGCTGGAGCCGCTGCGAGCGCTGTAGTAGCATGGATCGTAAATCAGGAAGCGGCCCTTCTTGCAGCCGATGATGACTTTGGCATGCTGCTTGCGGTAGAAGCGGGTTTCATAGCTGGAGAAGCCATAGTACAGAACTGGATGCCCGCTTTGCACGACCGCCTTGATCTTTGCAACGCTGCTGCCGGTAATGTTGGTAAAGCCGCTGTCAAAGCGCTTCATATAGCTGGTCAGCGTCGAAGCCGCCAGCAGGCCGCCGAAGCTGGCCATGGAGAAGACGCCGCCGCTTT
Source organism: Lactobacillus sp. 23-2 (assembly GCF_044902225.1). Taxonomy (NCBI): domain Bacteria; kingdom Bacillati; phylum Bacillota; class Bacilli; order Lactobacillales; family Lactobacillaceae; genus Lactobacillus; species Lactobacillus sp. 23-2. The sequence continues at coordinate 56,941 of NZ_JAOQBX010000008.1, forward strand.
GTGGCAGGTGGCTGTAAGCATAGTACATATTGAACGACTTGTTCTTGATGCTCAGCAGGGTGGCTGAGGAAGCAACCGAGCAGCCTTCCGGCGCCCAAATCGGCGTGAACTGGCTGTGCCAAGTTGGCGCGTGCAGCACCCCGCTAGCCAAAGCGTAGTAGTCCCTGCCGCCGACAAAGGCAAACTTCTTGACGTACATGGCCCCATTCTTCTTGTCAAAGTAGCAGCCCTTGCCCTTGATCTTCTGGTAGCCGGTCTGCCTTTGCCCGTTTGCCGCGTAGTACTTCTTAGCTTTGCCAACCGTCTGCAGGCCCGTGGTCATGTGGGCATTTTTCTTGTTGAAATAGTACCACTTGCCCTTGATCTTTTTCTCCCCGTACTGCAGCTGGCCATTGGCGGCATAATAGAGCTTGTACTTGCTCTTGGTCTTCTTTTTGTACTTCTTCTTGACCAGCTTGCCGCGCTTCTTAACCCATTTATAAGCCGTCTTGTAAGAAGTCTTGGTGACGGTTTGCAAGCCCGTCTTCATCTTGCCGGACTTGTCCTCAAACCAGTACCAGTAGCCAGAAATCTTGTGCTTGCCATATAACATGCGGCCTTTGGCATCATAGTAGACGGTCTTCTTTGGTGAAGTCAGTTTCTGAAAGCCGGTCTGCATCGCCCCGGTCTGCTCGTCAAAAAGATACCACTTGCCGGCGATCCGCTTTTGGCCGTGGACCAGATTGCCGTTTTCATAGTAGACCGTCACGCCATTTTCCGTAACGAAGCCATCCTTGTCGGCCGCTTGGGCCTTGCTGGCTAAAAAGCCGCTGACGCTGCCCGCGAGCAGAACAGCAGCTAATAGATTATAGCTTTTTTTCATCCTTATTTTTCTTAAAATTAACTCAAATACGCTTTCACTACAATGATAACTGTAACACCGACCATCCGTTTCCGGCAATCGTTCTTATTTTACTTTTTTATGACAGAACGCTGGCCAAGCTTGGCACCCAACTTCCCCAGGCCCAGGTAGAATTGTTCCAGCAGGACGCTGGCCAGAAGCGCCAGCAGCAGCAAAGTCAGGTAAGCCACCAGCGGGTTTCTTGACCAGAAAACCGCGATCGTGAATGGGTAAAAGTAGTAGCAGAAGAAGGTGTGGATCAGCCACAGATCGGTGCTCATGCGGCCAAAGTACCGCAAGACCTGCGAGGCCTTTGCCGACAAGTCCAAGAGCAGCAGGCAGCCGGTCATGAACACCGGCGTGATGACCAACATCATCTCGCTGACATTGCCAAAAACATTTTCCTGGAAGTAAAAGGCACAGACAATCAGCAGCAGGCCGATCATGGCTCGCCAAAAGGCGCTATAGCTGCTAAACAGGCGGCGCAGATTGGCGAATACATTGTATTTGCCAAACACGATCCCAAACAAGTATGAGCAGATGAAGGCATTCGGCATGAACAGCTGCATCCACAAGTAGCTGGAAGCCAGGCTGCTGAATGGGGGAAGCTTAATCAGGGCTGGCAGGAACTTGACCGTAAAGACGGAAGTGAACAGGACCAGGCCGGTCTCCAGATAAACGTTGTTGATTTTCTCAGTCAGATAGTAGTAGATGGTCCCAAGGAAAATCGCGGCAACGAAGACGCGGACGAACCACCATTCCCCGTTGTAGCTTGAAGCATAGCCAGTCAGGTTCTGGAGGAACTTGCCAAAGGAGAAGCTGGCAAAACGGTTCCACATGAAGGCCTTGCTGTAGCGCGGCTGCTTGCTGAAGAACAAAAAGCCCAGCGGGACGAATATCAAGAAGACCCGCCAGTAGACCCGGTACAGACCCCAGATCTTCTTGAGCAAATGAAACCTGTGGGCCTGGATCTGCTTGGCCAAGCCTAAGCCGCCTAAAAACATAAAAATGTACACGCAAATCTTTCCAAAGCTCCCTACCGTCGTCAGTTGCTTTAATGCCGCGGCGGACACGGCATACTGGTATTTAATGGGAAGCCGGTCGGGAAAGGCCAGCAGGTGGTGCATGAGCATCAACAGGATCGCGACCCCCTTTAAGGCCTTGGTATCTTGACGGGAGAACTGCCACTTGTTTGTCTTCAAATTCTTTCCTTCTTCATTCAGTGATCAATATAACTGCCGTTATCAATCTGCATCAACAATGTAAATTCTAACAAATATGAGATATGATAGCTAATGCAAATGGTAACAGTTATTTTCGGTCTTTTTGTGCTTCGCCTTTAAATTTCCTTAATAATGAAGGCGGAAGCTAATGTGTTATACTGTTAAGTTAGTATTGTGCAAATTCTGTTAAAAAGTCTGTGAATCTTGCTTTTTATCTAGTGCTTCACGATGCATCCGCATAAGATTGAGAGGAAATTTAGGTGAATGATTTTTACGGCGTGGCTGAGACCACGCTCACTTTCAAAGAGCTGGCCAAGCTGATCTGGAAGAACCTGCTGCTCATCCTGGCCGGTACCATTCTGTTTGGCGGCCTTTCCTACGGGGTTGCCAACTACCTGCTGCCAGCCAGATATACTGCCGCCAGCAGCTTCGTGGTCAAGGGAAAGATCACCCAGGGCGGCTTTACCAAGCGCCAGGCTCGCAGCCAAAATGAGCAGGCCGCGGCCGGCTTTCAAAACATTGCCATCAGCCCTGGCGTCATTGACCGCGCCACTGCTGAAATCGGCCACGTCTCGCCTGATTCTCTGCGCGAGGACATTACCGTTACCGCTACGCCAAAATCCAATACCTACACCTTGACGGTCACCAGCACTTCGCCTGAAAAGGCTAAAAAGGCCCTCAAGGCCGTGGCCAAGAACTTCCAGCAGGAATTCAAGCTGCAGTTCAAGGAGGGCCGGCGGGAGATGCCGACCAAGCGGGAGCGGCGCGAGTACCTGAAGCCAATCCTGCCGACGGTCTTGATCAAGTCCCTGAAGTTTACAGGCCAGACCACTGTCGCAAAGAGCTATCCGAAGGTCAAATTCGCCACGGCGATTGGCGCGGCCTTGGGCTTGCTGCTGTCTACTTGGGCTTCGCTCTACTGGCGCTTGCGCAGAAATTACCGCTAAGGAGGTTTGCATGAAGTCTGTCAAATCTGCCGGCGACCGCTTTTTAGCGGTCGTGGCCTATCTTATCGTTATCCTGGCGGTCATGTCGACGACCGTTATGTGGAACTACCTGAAGGGGGCCTTTATCCCCATCGGGACTTACCGCTACCTGCTGCTTGGGATTGGGGTTTTCTTGTTTTTGATCACCAACAGCTACAACTTCAAGGACCTGTCCTTTATCATCTTGACGGTCTGCTACCTGCTGATCTTTATCTTCTTCTCGCAGGCCAACCCCTTCAAGTACTTCTCTAACTTCTGCATGCCCTTGACGGCCGCGCTGTTGATCGTCTTCGTCTACTGCCGGCAAAAGCAGGGACAGCTGCTGCTGGACAGCTACGCCAACATCGTCTTGATCGCGGCGGCTGTCTCCCTCTTCTTCTACGTCTTTGGCAGCATCCTGGGCCTGAAGCTCGGCGCCGTGAATACCGTCTACTACTGGGCCAACAACCCCCACTTCACGACCAGCTACTGCTATCTCTATTTCCACCAGCCCTTGCAGGACCAAATGTACCTGGGCCACCATGTGATCAGAAATACCGGGATCTTTACCGAAGCGCCCGGCTACACCCTTTTCCTTTTGAACGGCCTAATCATTGAGCTCTTCGTCAAGAAGTCCAAAACCTTCTGGCGGATTGGGCTGATCCTGGTCACCCTGCTGACGACCCTGTCGGCCACGGCAATCCTGCTTGGTGCTTTAGCCGGCTTGCTTGCCTTCCTCCAGCACCTGCATGCCCGAGGCAAGCTCAACTTGAAGATCGTCATTCCTGGCATCGTGCTTTTGCTGCTCTTGGGGATCGTCGTCATCCACATCAGAAAATCCGGCGGCTCTTCCTACTCAGTCAGAGTGGACGACCTGCGGATCGGCCTGACCGTGTGGAGCCGGCACCCAGTCTTTGGGGCAGGCTTTGGCAATGAAAGTGCCTTAATCAAGCTCTTCGCCTTCCATCGGGCCAACAACGGCCTGAGCATGGGCCTGACCACCTTGCTGGCTACCGGTGGCCTGTACTTGGCCTTGTACTTCTTGGTGCCTTTCTTCGTCACCTTGTTTGCCCCGACCCGCCGCTATCTGTTGCCAATCAGTGCCCTGCTTCTTTTGGAAATCATCATTTCCAATATCTCAGCCAACCAAGTCTATCTGCTGGCGATGGCTTTCCTCTGGTTTGCCGTCTTAAACGACCTCAGAGAGCCAAAAGCCTTTATTGAATATGATTATGCCAGTTTGAGGCTGTAAGCTTAAAAAGAGCATTCCGTTGAACGGAATGCTCTTTTTGCTTATTTTCCTTGTTCCGGATCAGTGTCCAGATCGTCATGTGACAGCTTGCTTTCCTCAGTCACTTCATTGGCATCGTACAAGTCGTGCTTGATCTTCGAAGAACTGATCTCTGGCGTTCTTGGCAGATAGACGACGTTGACGCCTTCATCCTTCAAGAAGTCAAACTTGCCCTTCCAGTCATCCCCCATGACAAAAGTGTCAATGTGGTATTCGTGCATGTCGCTGCGCTTTTGGTCCCAGTCCTTTTCCGGAATGACCAAGTCAACGTAGCGGATGGCTTCCAAGAGCTGCTTGCGTTGCTCGTATGAGAAATAGGTCTTCTTGTGCTTGGAATTCCAGTTGAATTCATCGGTCGACAGGGCCACGATCAGGTAGTCGCCCAAGGCCTTGGCTCTTCTGAGCAGGTTGATGTGCCCATAGTGCAGCAGGTCGAATGTTCCATAAGTAATTACGCGTTTCATGATTGCTCCTTGTCCCCTATTTCAGGTATTCCTTGTAAGACTTGTCTGGATCAAAAATGACTGACCCATGGATCGACCCGCCTTTGACAAAGACGTTCCACTTGCCGTACTGCTTGGTCAACAGGGGATCATAGTCCTTGGGGATCGGCAGGCTAAGCATTTCAAACGGCACCCGGGTCGGGTTGGCCACGTACTTGCGCTCCCAGCAGCACTTTTCCGTTTCCAGCATGACCATCATCACATTCTTGGTGTCCTGGTCATCATACTTGGTGATTTCTTTGACGAAGCGGTCATAGTAGGTGTTGCGGCCACCGTTTCGCAATTTGTCAAAAAAGAACTTGCTATAGAGCAGGTGCTGCTTCAGGCCGGACAGGTTCTTGTTCGGATAACCGTTGCAGTAGTTGTAAAACTGCCGGGCCCGGTGCTTAAGCTGGTTGACCTTCTTGACGAAGGCCTGACGCTCAGCAGGATCGTCTGGCACATTGTCCAGCGGGAAGATGTCAATGAAGATCCCCTGGTTGAAGTGGTAGTTGAAGCGTTCTTCTGACTTCAGGATGGCTGTGGTCGAGGAGTTGCGCAATTGGGCGTGCCCCCGCATGGCGCCTGGATCCGTTTCTTCAGTCTGGAAGAAGTAAGGCTCCGCGAATTCATCCTCAGCCACTTCGCACAAGCGGTCAAAGTCCTTGCGGTACATCATCAAGTCAATGTCGTCATCCCAAGGGATGTAGCCGTGGTGGCGCACCGCTCCCAGCAGGGAGCCGCCTGACAGATACCAGGGAATGTCGTATTTTTGGCAAACCCGGTCCAGCTGATCCAGCAGGTCCAGCTCCACGGCCCAGATCTTCTTCATTTTCGGCGAAACCGTATAGTCGTTTCTGACTTCTTCTTTAAAAAAATCGTCTGCGAGCTTGAGCTTAATATTGTCCATTGTCTTTCTTTAATTCTCCCTTATGCTTTAGCCAAAATCTTCTTGATCAAGTCCACTGAATCGTCCTTGAGCAAAAGCAAGGCAACTAAGTAGGTCCCAGCCCCAAGAACGAACTGGATTCCCAGCTTGATGATGCCAGGATTGCCAAATGGATTCAAGGCCAGGATGACCAGCATCATCAGAGTTCCGGCAATCAGCTTTTTCCAGATCACCTTGCCAATATAAACCGGCTCTAAGTAGCCATTGTCATGGTAAAGGTAAAGCAGGCTGATCGTCAATTCCGCGATGATTGAGGCAAAAGTTGCCCCGGCACTGGCAAAGCGCGGGATCAAGAACAGGTTCAAGACAAAGTTGACGACTGCCCCGATGATAATGTAAACCGCGCTCTGCTTCCGCAGGCCAGCTGGATTGTAGTACTGGGACCCCAGGCAGTTGGAGACCCCGATGATCACGATCTGCGGGCTGAACAAGCGGAGCAAAAGCGCCACCTTATCCCAGCCGTGACCGAAGAAGACCGGCACAAAGGTATCCGCGATTCCAAGCAGGCCAAAACCAATCCCCACCCCAATGAAGAGAATGTAGTTTATGGAACCCTGGATCCGCTGCTTGATTTCCTTATCCTTTTTCTTGGCAAACAAGTAGGAAATTCTGGCCCCCAGGACATTGTTGACGGCGGTAAAGGTCACTGCCTTAGTCAAGTTGATGATCTTGGTTGCCTGCTCATAGTAAGCATTTTCTGCATTGTTCTGGGTCATGAAGCCGATCAAGGTCTTGTCCATATAAGTATAGATGGAGGTGGCAATGGTCGGAATAAAGTAGATCAGGGTTTCATGGAAGTGGCGCTTTAAGTTGGCCAGCTTGATCGGCACCTTTACGACGAACTTGTGCAATTCCAGCCACATGGACATGGTCCCCAGCAGGGTCGTCCCCGTCATGATGAAGACGTAGAGATTGGTGTCCTTGGGGCTTTTGACGAAAAGCAGGATCAGGACGACCCCAGCCACCTTGACCAGGGAATTCTTGGTCACCGTGTACTGGAACTGCTCCAGGCCATCGAAGAACCAAGAGATGTCCAGCATGGTGTTGAACAGGTTCAAAGTCAAAATGAGGAACATGACCCGGTAATGGCTCTGAAAGCCCAAGTAGATCCCCCATAAGAGCAGCATGGCCAGCGAAGTGAAGACGCTCAGCAGCTCAATTTCCCAAAAGAGCTGGCTGCGCTTCTTCACGTCATTGCGGCTGCGGGCAATCTCCCGCATCCCGTATGAGGCCGTCCCCAAAGCCGCGACCAGGGAAAAGTAGGTCTGAATTGAGGAAGTCCAGCTGTAGGCCCCGATCCCGTCAGTCCCGATGACTCTGGAAACATATGGAGCCGTAATCAATGGCGTGATGATAGCCAGAATCTGGTAGAGGGTGCTGATAAAAATATTCTTTTTAATGCTTGGATTCTTCATTTACGCTCCCAATCTGATAATTTTCCCCGCCTAATGGCCCAGGTACATCTGGTAGACCTGCTCGGCTGATTCCTGGTTGTCATAGCCCAGCTTGGCCAATTGACTGGCGAATTGCCGCCGGTCCTGGCCGCGAGCTGCCAGCGCCAGCTTGATGGCCTCTTTGGCCCAAGCCGCGGGCTTTTCCTGCAAGGACTTCCGGAAAATCAAGCCGTCAAAGTCCATTTCTGAGCTGATGACGTCAGAAATCAGACATGGCAAACCGGTCGTCTGGGCTTCCAGCAAAGTCATTGGCAGTCCTTCATAAAGCGACGGCATGACAAAGAGGTCCATGGCAAACAAGTAATCAGGAATCTTATCCGTGGACAGGACCATGGTCACCTTGCCTTCAAGTTCTAGTTCCCCGATCTTGGCCCGCAGCTCTGCCTCCTTCTCCCCGCTCCCGATCAAGAGCAGGTGGGCTTGGGGCTGGGTTTCAAGCACTTCTTTGAAGATGTCCAGCAGGAAGAGCTGGTTCTTCTGGTCAGCCAGACGGCCAATGTTGCCTAACAAGAGCTGGTCATCATCAAGTCCCAGCTGGCCGCGAACCTTCTGCCGCTTGGCTTCATCAAAGACGTAGCGGTCACGGCTGATCCCATTGTGGATGATGCGCACCCGGTCTTGGTCTTTGGGGTTAAAAAGCCAGGCCGCGGCTTCCTTGGAGCAAGCCGCCAGATCCGTGGCATAGCGGGCAATCTGCTTGCGCTCATAAGTCACAAAGCCTGGCAATTTCTGAATCCCGTGCAAGTGCTCCGCGGCATTGTGGGAGTGGACGATTACCCGCTTAACCCCGCTTTCTCTGGCCACCTTAGCCATGTCATAGCGGCTTGGCAGGTCGGTATCGATGTGGACCACGTCATAGTGGTGCTCTTGCAGGAAATGTCTGACCACGGCCACCCGGTTGCGGTGGTTTTCAAAGGAGTTCCTGCCGGAGTAGCGCAAAGGATAGATGTGGACGCCAAGGGCTTTGACGGCAGCCTCTTTTTCCGGAACGCTCTTGTCGGGATCGAGCAGAACGTAGTCGTAGTCGACCCGGTCATGGAGGGCCTTGATCCATTCATATTCAACCGAGCTTACCCCATCGTAATAGAGCATCCCCCGGATAAAAAGGACTTTCAGCTTGTCACTCACGCTATCACTTTCCATTCTTGTCTTGCTGATTTACAGTCTTAACCGCGTTTTCCAAAGCAGTCCTGGTAAAATAGCCTGCTCTGAGCTTCTTGGCCATCTCTCTGGCATTGGCCGCGAAGCTTTCATATTCTTCTTCCGTCACTTCATTCAAGACCCTTGGCAACTCCTGCAGGGAGTCAATGGTCAAGCCCAGGTGGTTGTCAGCAATGAAGCTGGCTTCAGCGGCTTGGCTCCAGATGATGACCGGCAAGGCGGAAGCCAGATACAAAGACAGCTTGTGGGGATTGTTGTAGCGCAGGTAGTTGCCAAAGGCCCCGTCACAGGTCTCAATGCTGCTGCCGTCCCAAATCAGGCCAAAGCCCGAGTTCAGCTGCTTGGGAATTTCGTCAGCCGGGAAGGCTCCGTGATAGTCGACGTTCTGGTAGTCAGCCAAGGTAAAGTTCAGTCCGTAGAGGTTGAACTTGGCGTTAATCTTCCCGATCTCCTTCAAGTACTGGGTCTTGCGGACGTCCAGGTTGCCGGCCACGGAAACGGCCCGGGCAAACTTGGCGTGGCTGATCTCGCCATCAGGAATCAGGTAATCGAAGATCTTCAAAGTTACCAGCTTCTCAGGGTCAACGCCGCGGCCTTCAAAGAACTTCTTCATCGAGTCGTTGTGGACGATCAGGCAGTCGGCATATTTCAGCATCTGCGCAAAGTCCTCCTCGTAGAACTTCTTATAGAAAAACTGCCGCAATTCTTCTACGTCGTGGACCAGGTAGATGAACTTGACCTGCTTTTTCTCCTTCAGCTTGGCCAGGGTTTCCTCCCGGTGCAGCTGGTGGTCCCGGGACGGGGCCTGGAAGAGGACGATAGAGCCTGGCTCAATCTGCTTGTAGAGCTTGTCCCAGCTGAAGCGGTAGTGCAGCTGGCGGCGAACCCGGGAAATGGCGTCCTTCTTTCCAGCGCAGGACCGGACCAGGCGCAGGCTTTCAAAGCCGGCTTCCCGGGCGATCTGGTTGATGTCGGACGGGGCCTTGCCCAAGGCCGTGTCATCTGAACTGTAGACTTCAAAAATCTGGTATTTCTTCATTAATCCTTGTCTTCCCCCAAGCTAAATTCAAACAACGGGTGTCTCTCCCGCTTGGCGACAGGCGGCGGGGTCATGTAGTCTGGGCCATACAGGCGGTTCATGTAGCTTGCGATCCCATAAGGAATCTTGACGCTGATCCCCTCAAAAGTTCCTTCTTGGCTTTGGCACATGTTCTGCCGGGTATCCATTTCCCCAAAGTAGTGCTTGCGGCCGCTAGGGATGGTCACGTACTTGGAGCGGTCGTTTTTAGCCGCGGAATAGACCTTGTAAGTCCAGCGCGTCACCTTGTCTAGTGACAAGAACTTAAAGCAGCGGCCGATCTTGTACTTCTTGCCAAAAGCCGCTCTGACTTCTGGCGTATCCTGGATCTCCAAGAGCTTAGGCAGGTAGTCATACACCTTGCGGCAGCTGAGCAGGTAGCCGACTGCCAAGCACAAGTAGCCGTGCATTGAGCGCAGAAAGGCATTGTCCGGCGTATTTTCCAAAACGAAAATATCGATGCAGATCCCACAGTTTTCCCTTGGCTCCGCCACGTCGTTAAAGGTCCGGTAGACCGTCCCCTTCTTGATGAAGCGGCTGGCGGCAGCCCCGTAGCCTGGGGTCAATTCTGGCGCCAGCAGCTTGTAGTCATCCCCCAGCTCCTGGTCAAAAATTTCCTTCAGCTTGTTAAAGTCTTTTCTAGGCATGTTGATGTCAATGTCATCATCCCAAGGAATAAAGCCCTGGTGTCTGATCGTGCCCAAGACTGAGCCCCCGCTTAAGGTGTAGTTAAGCCCGTGCTTGGCGCAGACGGCCATAAAGTCCTTCAGCATCCCCAATAAGGTCTGCTTCAGCTGCTTTAAGTCCTCGCCTTCAACGTAGACGACCTTGTCGCTGTCCCCAAAAGCATTCTTCTGGGCCGCGAAGCCGTCTTTGGTTCCTAATTTGCTCATGGCTGATCCTTAAAATTCCTTCTTCACTGCTTCCAAAGCGGCCGCGATGACTTGGTCCATGTTGTAGTACTTGTACTGGCCCAGACGCCCGCCAAAGATGACCTTGGCGTCTTCTTGGTCAGCCAGTTCCTTGTACTTGGCGTACAAGCCGTTGTTGCGGTCGTTGTTGACTGGGTAGTATGGCTCATCGCCCTTGTGCCAGTCAGCTGGGTATTCGCGGGTGATGATGGTCTTGTCCGGGTCACCCTTGCCAAATTCAAAGTGCTTGTGCTCAATCACCCGGGTGTATGGCGTTTCCGCGTCAGTGTAGTTGATCACGGCGTTGCCCTGGTAGTTGCCCACGTTCTTTTCTTCAGTTTCAAAGCGCAGGGACCGGTATTCCAGCTCGCCCAAGCGGTAGTCAAAGAACTCGTCAATTGGACCGGTGTAGACAACCTTGTCAAATTGCTTCAGGTATTCGTCCTTCTTGGCGAAAAAGTCCGTGCCCAGTTCAATGGTGATCTTGTCATCCTTGAGCATGTTTTCCACCAGCTTGGTGTAGCCGCCCTTAGGGATGCCCTGATAGTCATCGTTGAAGTAGTTGTTGTCGTAGATCAGGCGCACCGGCAAGCGCTTGATGATGAAGGCTGGCAGCTCAGTGGCCTTTCTCCCCCATTGCTTTTCGGTGTAGCCCTTGATCAGCTTCTCGTAGATGTCGCGGCCGATCAAAGAAATGGCCTGCTCTTCCAGGTTCTTTGGCGTCTTGCCCGCCATTTCCGCCCGCTGCTCGTTGATCTTGTCCAGGGCCTCTTGCGGCGTCCGGACGCCCCACATTTGGTTAAAGGTGTTCATGTTGAAGGGCAGGTTGTACATCTTGCCCTTGTAGTTGGCCACCGGGCTGTTGGTGTAGCGGTTGAATTCCGCAAACTGCTGGACGTAGTCCCAGACTTCCTTGTTTGAAGTGTGGAAAATGTGGGCGCCGTATTGGTGAACCTGGATGCCGTCGATTTCCTTGGTGTAGATGTTTCCGGCGATGTGGTCACGCTTTTCAATTACCGTCACCTTGTGACCGCGCTTGGCAGCTTCGTGGGCAAAAACGGCACCGAAAAGGCCGGCACCGACAACTAAATAATCAGCCATATTTTTCTCCTGTTCTCTATCCTAAAAGTGGGTCTGCTTCTTCCCGATCCCAAGCTTGCGCTTGATCAGGTTGATCCCCTTTTGAATCTTCTTTTCGCCGCCCAGCTGGCCCCAGGTCATTTCCACGTAGTTCTGCTGGGTCGTGTAGAGCCAGACGTCCATCAAGCGTTCTGAAATGTAGCCATAGACTCTTTGGTCTTGGACTGAGTAGCCAGAGATGTCAATCTGTCCCTCCAGTTTGCTCAAAACGCCAAAAATAAACGTGCAGTAAGCGTCAAACTGTTCCTGCTTCATGACGAACATGTTGAACATGTGGGCGCTGCGCCGCTTCATCATCATGTCAAAGGCCGGCAAGTATTCCGGGTAGTCCTTGGCCAGGATCTCTCTGGTCTTGTCCAGGGGCTCAGCCGGGTGGGCATGCACGTAATGGTCGTAGTTGCTTTCAATATAGTAGTTCCGCTTGGTCGGCACGATCACGTCATGCTTTGCAAGCAGGCGGACATAATCTGCTTCCTTGGCCACATTTTCCAAGGTGAAAGGCTTCTTAACATAAAAATAGCGTCGATAATGGACCAAGCCCACTGCATCAACGTCCTTCAAGTTCTTCCAGGCCCAGTAGACCCCGGTCAATTCATTGTAATAAGGGTTCTTGGCCGAAATGTTGCTGCCTTCGTCATCGCGCTGGTAGCTGATGCCGGGCTTGTAGTTCTTGACGGCGCCAACCAAAACCGGCAGGTAGACCGGGTCAGTCGGCATCGGGAACTGCTTATGGGCCGCGACTAATACTTTAACCTTCATTTGCTCGCAAACTCCCCCATTCTAATAGGCACCTTCTTTTTTGAAAATGCTGATGATGGTCTTAAAGAAAATAGCAATGTCATTGCCAAGCGACACGTGGTCAACGTATCCCAGCTCGACGTCGCAGCGCTCCGGGTAGCCAATATTGCTCCGCCCCGTAGCCTGCCATAAGCCCATGGCCCCAGGCTTGACTGACAAGAACTTGTCCACCCGGTCGCCATATTCGGCTAATTCTTTCTCCACCACTGGCCGGGGGCCAATGATGCTCATGTCGCCCTTTAAGATATTGATGAACTGCGGCAGCTCATCAACCGAAGTCCGCCGCATCCAGCGGCCAATTGGAGTGATTCGCGGATCCTCTTCAGCCAGCAGCTTGTAGTCATTGGCCACATACTTGGCGTACAATTCCGGATCGCTCTTCAGCACTTCTTCCGCGTCCATTTTCATCGAGCGGAACTTGTACATCTTGAAGGGCTTGCCGTACTGCCCGATTCTGGTTTGGGCGAAAAAGGCTGATCCCCCGTCGCGGCTCTTGATAATGATGGCCAGGATCAAGAAGACCGGAGAAAACAGGATCAAGGCCAGCAGACTGCCGACGATGTCTAAGAATCTCTTTACATACTTGTATGCGCCCAAGTGATTCACGTACTTGGACGTTTTCGCTTCTTCATTCATTATATTTCCGTACAACCTAACAAATAAATTATTTCAGTCAGCCTCAACAAGCAACCGGCTGGTGAAATGATGGATGTTCAGCAGACTTGCTCAAGGTGCTACTAAACCTATTATATCTAACTAGTATAGCATCTTTTTCCTAAGAGAGTCACCGTCAATTGCCAATCCAAGCGATTGCAAAGAAAAAATGCTGGATGCTTACATCCAACATTTCTAAAATTCATTGCTCTGTTTACTGAACCGTCTTGGTCTTCAGGCCCATGGCCTTTCTGATCAAGTCGCTGATTCTTTGCCGTTCAGCGGTTGAGACTCTTTGGTAGGAAACCCCGTCTTCCATGAAGCCGGTCCCGTGAGTGTAGTCAGTTACGACATTCTTCGTGGCTGGCATGTAGGAAGTTGCCATTGAAGTCAAGTCACTGAAAGTCAAGTCGGTCTGCACCTGCTTGGATAATGATGAAACGAAGCTGGTGTTCAGCAAAGTCTGGGCTGATTCAGCCTTCTTGACGAGGGCCTGCAGCACTTGCCGCTGGCGCTTTTGGCGGCCGTAGTCGCCTTCTGGGTCATCGTAGCGCATCCGGCTGTAAGCCAGAGCCTTGGCCCCGTCCATGTGGGTCTTCTGGCCCTTGGTGAAGGTGTAGCCTTCATAGCTAAAGCTCATGACTGGCGCGATATCAACCCCGCCAACCTTGTCAACAATCGTCTTCAAGCCGCCCATGTTGACCAAAACGTAGGCGTTGATCGGGATGTTGAAGTAATTCTTCAAGACCTTAGCCAGCTCACCGGCATTGCCGTAAGCATAAGCCGCGTTCAATTTGGACGGTGAGTGTTCCGGGTAGTCAGGCAGGTTGACCTGGATGTCCCGTTCAAAGCTGACCAAAGTCGTCTTCTTGGTCTTTGGGTTCAAGACGGCAACCATGATGGAGTCAGTCCGGCCCTTGTAGGTTCTGCCCAAGGCCCCGGTGTCAGTCCCCATCAGCAGGATGGAGATTGGCTTCTTGCTCTTGATAACGGCGTTCTTGCTCCCGTTTTCAGCACTGGTAATCCCGCCTGAACGGTAGGCGTTATTGGCCGCGTTCTTAACGGAGCTGTATTCATGCCAGGCGAAGATGCCCAGGCAGACAACGATGACGCCGACCACGGACCAGAAGATCCGCCAAAACTTGTTGCGCCTCTTGCGTTGTCCTGTTCTAGTGTTTAAATTATTGTCATTCAATATGCTTCACCAAATATCCAATCTCTAGAATAGATGTAATAGTTTCATTATATATAAAATTCTTAAGCCTGTATCGGGCCCAAAGAATTTTTTAGCTTTTTTTAAAAAGATCAAAGCTCTGCAACTACCGCTTATTCTGGCAGGAAGCCCCAAAAAATGCAAGCCCCGTAGGCAAAACGCGGTATAATTAGAGCAACGATTTTACACATTAGTGTCTTGTGTAAGATTTCTGGGAAAAATAAAGTATAGAAAAAGAAGTGGAAAGGAAAAGATCATGCAGATCTCTCTGAAGAAGGGGCTGACCAGCCTGCTGGCTGCCTCCGCCCTTCTGGTCTTTGGCTTCCAAAGCCCAGTCAAGCCGCAAGTCCAAGCCGCCACGCTGACCAAGAAGCAGCTGCCAGGGCTGAATTACGGCAAGAAAAGCATCGTCACCGTCAACAATAACAAGCCCAGCTTTTCAAAGGGCACCATGTCCACCAAGAAAGGCGCTTGGCAGACCTACAGCAATCTGGACTCACTCAACCGGGCCAGAGAAGCCAACGCGCTTTTAAACAAAAAGCTGATGCCAAAGAGCCAGCGGGAAGCCTTGTACTGGGACCCAACCGGCTGGCACAACAAGCGGATTGCCGGCGGCTGGCTCTACAACCGCTGCCACCTGATTGGCTACCAGTTGACCGGGCAAAACAACAACCCCAAGAATTTGATCACCGGGACCCGGCAGCTGAACGATCCAGACATGCTTAAGTATGAAAACATGGTGGCCAACTATGTCAAGTCATCAAAGAAGCACTATGTCAGATACCGGGTGACCCCGATCTTCCGGGGCCGGGAGCTGCTGGCCCGCGGGGTGGAAATGGAAGGACAGTCCGTTGGCTCCAATGCGGTCCGTTTCAACGTCTACATTTTCAACGTGCAGCCTGGCGTAAAGCTGAACTACGCCAACGGGACCAGCGTCGTCTCTAAGGCTGCCAGAACCGTCGTCAAGGCGGCCAAGAAGTACCACCCTAAGAAGAAGGTTGTCAAAAAGGCCAAGAAGACCGTCAAAAAGGCGGCCAAAAAGCCAGCAAAGAAGGCTTCCAAGAAGAAGGTCTACACTTCAGCCAGCAAAGGCAAGATCATCGGCAACAAGCGGAGCAAGATCTACCACGTTCCTGGCCAGGCTGGCTACCACATGAACTCATCCAATGCCGTCTACTTCAACAGTGAAAAGGCAGCCCGGGCTGCCGGCTACCGGAAGGCCATGCGGTAATAAGGCAATTTTTTACATAAATAAAGAGGAACATCTCCTAATGAGATGTTCCTCTTTTGTTATGCTGATTTACACAATTAGAAGTTCTTTGTGCTCATGTACTTGGATGGAGCAACGACATAGTACTTCTTGCCCTTAAGCAGTACCGCGCCACCGTAAGTGTACTTCTTAGCCCCCTTCTTTACGAGGCCCTTTTGCTTCTTCAGCTTCTTGTTCTTATATGCGTAAACGTAGCCTGCCTTCTTGACCGTCCGCTTTACGCCATCAATGTTACCAGCTTCAACGTACTTGTTCTTGGCAATCTTGTAGTAGAGCTTGTTCTTGATGATCGCGTAGCCTTGGGCGTAGACCTTCTTGCCAGACTTGTAGTAAGCCTTGCTCTTCTTGCCCTTGGCATTGTAGACGCTGGAGTCGCGCTTGACTTGTACGTACTTGCCGACCTTGGCGTAGGTAATCTTTGCCCCGCTCTTCTTGTCAAACAGGTACCACTTGCCCTTGATCTTTTGCGCGCCGTAAAGCATTTGACCCTTTGCGTTGTAGTAGACGGTCTTCTTTTGCGAAACAATCTTGACAAAGCCAGTCAGCATCGCGCCAGTCTTCTTGTCAAAGTTGTACCACTTGCCGTTGATCTTGTGCTGACCCGTCAGCATTTGACCATTCTTGTCGTAGTAGACGGTTACCTTCTTGGACAGCTTGACGAAGCCGGTCTTCATTGCACCGGTCTTCTTGTCAAAGTCATACCATTTGCCGTTGATCTTCTGGCGGCCGTAAACCATCTGGCCTTGAGCATTGTAGTAGACAGTTTTCTTGTCGCTTGCAATGTAGACAAAGCCAGTCAGCATCTTCCCGCTCAAATCAGCAAAGTTGTACCACTTGCCATCGATCTTTTGCTGGCCATAAAGCATGTGGCCATCAGTTGGATCGTAGTAGACAGTCTTGTTCTGGCTTGGGATGTTGACAAAGCCAGTCAGCATTTCACCAGTAGTCTTGTCGAAGTTGTACCATTGGTCGTTGATCTTGTGTTGGCCATAGTACAAGGCACCGCTGTTGTCATCGAAGTAGTACTTCTTGTTGCTGATCGTTTGAGCACCAAAGACTTGAGCACCAGTGCTGGTGCTGTAGTATTGGACGTCGTTGCCGACTTTTTGCCAGCCAGTTTGTTGGGAAATCTTGCCATCAGCGTTGTCACGGTACAGATACCAGCTGCCGTTCTTGTTGACGCGGTCAACAAATACGTCAGTCTTTGCCCGGGCTTCCTTAAGCGTCGTAGCCACCAGTTCAGGATCCGAACTGTTTTCGTTCCAGTCCCAAACGCCCTGTTGGGTCAAGTAGTCAGAAACGACTTGGGTCGTCCCGTCATCCTTGACTTCAACCAGATAGCTTGGCCCCAGGGTAGCGTTCTTGCCCGCGCCGGCAACTTCACCACGGTTGCCCATGTATGGGTTGACCAGCAGGAAGTGGTTTACAAAGTAGTCCTTGGTATAGGTCTTGCCGTTGACAGTTACGCTGTTGCCCTTGATGTTGTCTGGATTGATCTTAACTGCATAGTATGAGTAGGTAGCACTGCGCCAACTAAATGGCACTGAAGCCCCCAGTACCAAACCGTCACCGTTCAAAGGAACAAAGTTGCCAGTCAGGCTGTCAGATACGAAACCAAGCATAGTCACGTTGTCGCCGACAGTCGTGTCAGTTGCCTTGCTCAGGTCGGTGTCAGTCGCATGGTTGATCCGGGCATCAACGAACAGGTAGTACTTTCCGTTCAGCTTCATCAGGTCAGGACGTTCAATTTCGTCACCTGCCAAAACAGTTTGTACCAGTGGGCTGTAGAGTTTCTCAACCTTTGGCTTCTTAGGGTTGCTCATGTCCAGCTTCATAAAGCCGATCGAACTGTTGGCCAATTGAGCCCGTATGGTCATGTCATCGCTGCCGATGATCTTGATGATTTCACTTAAGTTGTAGCTGGCGTCGCCACCGTAACGACCCCATTGGTACAGATTTTCGTACTTTTCAGGGTTTGAGCCGTCGTTACCAGTAGCAGTTTCGAAGGCAAGGTAGTAGTTGCCATCATCGTCTTGGAAGATGTGACCGTCACGGTTTTGCGGGTTGTCACCGCCGCGGTTGGCGCCATTTGCCCATTGGTCAAAGGTTTGGTAGGTAATGCCATCGCCTTCAAAAAGGATTTGGTCATTTTCAACGCCTTTAATTGAAACGACCCCATTTTCCAAACCCAGGTTAACAGTAGCGCTGGCTACGCGCTGGTGGTTGGTCCCCAATTGGGACAAAACGTTAGCGTAGTAAAGCTGAATTGAACCATCAGAGTTGAGCATCGCAGAACCAGACCATTGACCACTGGTTACAGCCATATTGTAGCCAAAGATTGAGCCAGCAACCTTCCAGTTGGCAAAGTTGTTATCACCATACTTGTTATAAAGCAAATACAGGTGGCTGTCTGACTTATGCGGAATCCCCATCATGGCTACAACCAGTTGGTAGCCATTCCAGTTTTGAACGTAGCCAGTCTTCGGGTCCTGAACAGGCCATGAGTCCCAGATGTCCATGGTTGCTTCTTCGCCAGTTTCAGCATCCTTGACCTTTTCCAGTCCTGGCATATTGACAACCTTGTCACCCTTGACCAAAGGTATTTGCATGTTCTTGTCACGGGTAACGACCTTGTTGGTGATTGAGTCATAATCCTTCAAAGTGTATTGGTTGTCCATGGTCTTATTGAAGAGGTCAACCTTGTTCAAGGTATCGATCACCTTGTCAGTCAGCTGATCCATGGTAACCGTGCTGCCTTCGCGCAACGCTGCCGCGATAATCTTCTTGGCAGTATCATTCAACTTGCCAGCCTTGAAGGTGTCAGTTGCTAAGAACGCATTCAGCTTGGCATTGTTGCTGATGTTTTCGCCGGTAATATCTTCGCTTTGGTACTTCTTTGGCAAAGAAGTGATTGGGCCACCGTTAGTTGCCTTGTCTTGATCAGGGTTTTCTGGTTGCGTTGACACGTCAGTCTTGCCACCAGTGGAAGTATTGCCGCTGTCTGGCGTTTCTGGCGTATTTCCTGAGTTTGACCCTGGCGTATCTGGCTTGGTCGTGCCAGTATTAGCCGTACCAGTGGAAGTATTAGTACCAGCTTGATTTGCTGAAGTGCTGGTTTGAGCGCCACTAGTTGCTTGATCCTTAGCAGCAGTGGCAGTTTGATCCTTAGCAGTTGCTTGATTTGCTGCATCTGTGGCAACAGTGGCAGTTTGATCCTTAGCGGCTGCTTGATTTGCTGCATCTGCGGCAGCAGTGGTAGTTTGATCCTTAGCGGCTGCTTGATTTGCTGCATTTGCGGCAGCAGTGGTAGTTTGATCCTTAGCGGCTGCCTGATTTGCTGCAGTAGTGACCGGAGCAGCGTTAACCTTTGCATCCTTGTTTGCGTCAGCGTGTACGGTACCAGCTCCTAAAAGCAGAGAAGCCGTAAAGGCTGATGCCAAGATACTTAAGCCTGAGAGCTTAGCATTAATTTTCTTTTCTGACATACAATTACCTTTTCCTTAATATACTATTTAGTATCATGAACTTAATATTTTAATTAACTTACACAAGTTTATTTTAACGCACTTTATGTTGATGCAACTTGCGCTTTTAGTGTATCCAAAGTTTTTTTATTATTTTAAGTTTTCCTTCTTATTATTTCATATTTGCTTACAACGAAAGCTAATCTTCGTAACTAGAAAGCGCATATTCCAGGCATAGTTTAAATAATGCTTCTCATTCTTCTATCGAAAGTGGTAGCCTTAAAAAACATATTTTTGTCACGCTTTCGTCCTAACCCCCTGCCAATAAAATCTTATCCGTTATTTATCCGGAATTGAACGCATATTTCTTGCGTCGCAGGCACTTTCTGTGTATGATCGTCATTAGGAAAAGGGCCAAGAGGTCAGTACCCCCGCTCCTTTTCCTACGGTTCGTAAATATACTTTTTTCTTATATATTGCATTTTTTGATACACATTTTTGTAGTAACACAATTAATCGGCATGCGGATGTTGCTCACTTTATAAGAATTCAATTCCTTTCTATATTTTTCTGATACCCTAATCATCCGCCTGCCATCCCCTTTTTACATTACACCAATAACACACAAGAAGCCTCAACTGCAGTTTGAGGCTTCTTTCTTGTCTGTTTATAATTTCTTGGCTTCGTCCGCGATATCGCAGCGCATAAGCTTTTCGAGCATGCTAATGTATTCTTTGGGCACCTTGTGGCCCTTATAGGTGAACTTGAGATTGCCATCACTGATTTCAATCACCTTGTCCACCTGATATTTATCCCACTCCTTGTTGGCCTGCAAGACCGTTTCAGCCGGCAATCCAGCCATAATGCTGGTCTTTGGGACGTCAAAGAGCTTGGCCATCTTGCTGACGGCCTTCATTCTCGGGGCCTTGCGGCCAACCTCCCAGTTGGAGACGGTCTGCTTGGAAACGTTAAGCAGATTCGCTAAATCCTGCTGACTCAGCCCCTTTTTCTTCCGCAACTCTTTCAAGTAGCGGCCAATCATATTATCTTCCATAACTAATTTCACCACCTGGGCTTAGCCTAACATATTTTTGCACTAAATGAAATAATTATTAAAAGTAATCCGCAACATTTTTGTAAACTAAATAAAAAATAAATGAGTCAGGGCTTACATCCCTGACTCATTTAACTATACAGTTATTTTTATTTACTTCATAAAAGTTAGATAACCATCTCGGACTTCTTCTCCCGGTGCATCAATTGGTAGATGACCTTGCGCGGTTCGGCGTGACCGTTGACGACAGAGTCAACGGCGAAGACGATTGGCATTTCAACTTCGTACTTCTTGGCCAGTTCCAAGGCAGCTGGGATGGCATTGATCCCTTCAACCACCATGCCGACTTCCTTCTTGGCTTCTTCGGCGCTCTTGCCTTGGCCGATCAAGAAGCCCGCGTTGTAGTTGCGGCTTTCCTTGCTGGTGGCGGTCACGATCAAGTCGCCCATGCCGGCCAGACCGTCAAATGAGCTTTCCTTGCCGCCCATCTTGAGGCCCAGGCGCTTGATTTCCGCCATCCCGCGGATGATCAAGGCTGCCCGCATGTTGTCGCCGTAGCCCAAGCCGGAGCAAATCCCGCTGGCCAAGGCAATGACGTTCTTCAGCGCCCCGCAGAGCTCAACGCCCAGGCGGTCAGCGTTGGTGTAGACGCGCATGTTGTCGTTCATGAAGACGTCTTGAACCTTTTCGGCCGTTTCCTTGTCTTCACAAGCTGAAACGATGGTCGTTGGCAGGTCCTTGGCAACTTCTTCAGCGTGGGTTGGGCCTGACAGGGCCACGTACTTGACGTTGTCGTGCTTGCCGTCCTTGGTCAGAACGTCTTGGATGACGCCAGTCAAGGTCAGCAGCGTGTCTGGCTCAATCCCCTTGGCCACGTCCACGATGATCTGGCCGTCTGGAATGAACGGCGCTGCCGTCTTAGCCGTTGATCTGACGAAAACGGAAGGAACGGCAAAAAGGATGATGTCCTTGTCTTCGCAAGCTTGGGCGACTTCCTTGGTAAACTTGATCGCGTCCGGAATAACCATGCCTGGCAAGTTCTTTTGGCGGCGCGTGGTCGCGAGCTGGTCAACTTCGGCTGGCAAAGCTGACCAAACGGTCACGTCATGACCTGAATTGCTAAGCATCCGGGCCAAAGCCATGCCCCAAGTACCTGCCCCCAAAACACCGATTTTTGCCATATTATTACCTCACTTAGTTGTTAATTCCTTATGTAAAAGCAATCTCCCTAGGCTAAAAAGCTCCAGAAGATTGCCTGAATTTGTCTACTGAATTGTACTAACTCGTGTTCAATTATAACACTCTCGGCCCGCTTGGCAGCTCTCCCCCAAAAAGATTATCCAAAACATTAACTTTGAATCGGTTTCAGAAAGAATGGAAGAATTAGCTAAAGCGCTTACGGCCACCTCGTATTGTACGGGACTTGGCCGCTTTTCGCAAGGTAATTACGCTCCTATAAGAAATTACTTATGCAGGAATCTCGCTCGCGACCCGGGGTCAAAGCGATGTCATCAGCGATATGGCGGTTTTTAATTAGTTTTTAGTCTCGGTTGCAGATGATAAGCGATTACCATGTTATAATGGAAGGAACACATTACTTCTGGAGCGCGCGACTTGCTCCAACTATCTCAGGTATAACACATGCGCAAGAAATTAAATTTGAAGAAGGCAAACAAGAGCGACTTCCTGCTCCTACTTGCCGCCTTTTTTCTGCTTTTCATTCTGAATGCTGGCATCATCAGCTACGTTCAGCACCAAAGAATGGTTCGTGAACGTGAGCAGACGGCCTTTATCGCCCGTGGCTTCTCACAGACGCTCAATGAAGAACTGGACAATACTTTTTCCTTAACCGACATTTTTAAGGAAACTATCGTCTCCCATGACGGCAAGATCGTCAATTTTGACCGGGTTGCCCAATACTTAATGGCCAAAAATACCGCCCTTGGCAGCCTGCAGCTGGCCCCAAAGGGCAAGGTCACCCACATTTACCCCCTCAAGGGCAATGAATCCGGATTGATCGACCTTTTAAAAGATCCTGACCGGGGACCAGTCTGCCGCTATGGGATCAAGCACCATATCACCACTCTGCAGGGGCCCTTCAAGCTTGCTCAAGGCAGCAGCGGCATGGCGGTCCGCAGTCCTATTTTTCTCACCGAAAACGGGAAAACGACCTTCTGGGGCTTCGCAATCGCTATCATCAAGGTGCCGGACATCTTTAAGGCCACGGCCAAGACTATTGGCCTGTCTGGCTACAACTACCATCTTTACTCGAATACGTCCCCATTGACCAGGAAGAAGGCCCTGGTCATGAAGTCCGGCAGCCAGCTGGATGACCCAGTCTCCCTCTCCTTCAGCACCTCCAGCAACAATGACTGGCGGCTCTTGATCTCTCCTAAGAACGGCTGGCAATACAAGCGCAGCCACTGGGTCCTGATCTACGTCCTGCTGCTTGACGTCCTACTGGTCTTATTGGTGCTCTGGATGATCAATCGGCGGATCAGCACTCGGGTTCTGGAAAGAGAAGCCACGCGCGATCCCCTGACCCAGGCATACAACCGGCAGGGCTTTGACGGCTACATGCAGGACTACGTCCTTCAGCACCCGAATGAAAAGTCAACAATCATCATGCTGGACGTCGACGACTTCAAGTCGGTTAACGACGTCTTCGGCCACCATGTCGGCGACCAGGTCCTAGTGGATTTGACCAAGAAACTGCAGCAAGTCTTTGGCGAGCACGCCATCGTCGGCCGAAACGGCGGGGACGAGTTCGTCGTTGCCCTGCCTGGCCTGTCAATGAAGCAAAGCGAGCCATTGATTGAGAAAATGTCCAAGCTCAAGCAGACCACGGTCGTGGACAAGAAGCCGATCGACTTTTCCATCTCCATGGGCTACTCCGACTTCCCCGGCCAGGCCCAGAATTACGTAGAAGCCTGCCGTTTTGCTGACGCGGCCCTGTACGAGGTCAAGATCGCCGGCAAAAACGGCTATGCCAGCTACAAATCTGGCCTGGCCCAAGACAAGCGGCACAACCAGCTGGGACTGGGGATGCGGGCCTTGGCCGCCGGCGACCCGACCCCGCTTTTGGTCGTCAAGGTTGACGGGGATGAGCCAATCTACGTCAACAAGAGCCTCTTGGACCTTTTCAACTGCGAATTGTCGACTAATTTTTACGACTATTACGGCAGCTCTTTTGTCAACTTAATTGCTCCGCCCGACCGCGACCGGGTATATACTGAACTCAAAGATTTTCTGGCCCAGGCGGAAGACGGGGAGCGCTTCAAGGACGACTTTTCGGTCCTGACCACGGATGCCCGCGTCATCCACGTCTGCAGCGAATTGAAATACTCGCTCAACCAGCGCTACGGGGCTTTGATCTACATGAACTTTATTTTGAATTAAAAGAGGAACGAATATGGCAGAATTTGACGCAAGCAAGCTGCGGATGCCCAACCTGCGGATTTTAGGACAAGACACCCGGCCGCTGTTCGCGGATGCAAAGGGGGATAAGGACAACGGCCAGTTGCCGCCGGCCTTGGCTGTCCATGCGGGCTTTAACAGGGTCTTTCAAAAGGGCAAGCTGACTTTCGGCCTGATGGCCCCATTTAAGGGCTATCCAGACACGCCGATTCCTGACGTCAGCAACTTGGTCAAGAATGCCAAGCTGGCTGAAGAAGCAGGCTTTGCCGCCTTGTGGATGCGGGACGTGCCTTTTTATGATCCCTACTTTGGAGATGTCGGCCAAGGGCAGGATCCGATCGCCCTTTTGGGCGCTTTGACCGGGCAAACCAAGGAAATCGCCTTGGGGACTGCCGGTCTGATCCTGCCTGAGCGCAACCCCATCCATGTCGCGCAAGCCGCCGCCACCTTGGAGATCATGTCGCAAGGCCGTTTCCTGCTTGGCATGGCCAGCGGGGACCGGAAGTCTGAATACAAGAATTTTGGCAGAAAATGGGAAGAGCGCGGGGAAATCTTCAAAGAGGGCTGGAACTTGACCAAAACCTTGCTGGAGACCCCAAAGCGGCCGCACTTCAACAGCGAGTACTACGGCAACCTGAACGGGACTTTGGACTTTATTCCCCAGCTTGAGCAGCAGCTGCCAATGGTCGCGATCGGACGCTGCCGGCAGGACTTGAACTGGCTGGCCAACAACGCGGACGCCTGGATCTGGCACGGGGTGGCTGAAGACGAAACCGCGCAAATCGTGGCTAAACTGCAGGACCTGAACCAGGACGGCTATTGGCATCCGTTTGGCTACCAGAATTTCGTTGAGCTGCTGGAGGATCCAGATGCACCATGTCAGCTTTACAACAAGATCTACCTGCGTGGCGGGGCTAAGTCCCTGGCCCAATTCTGGAAGCAGCAGCGCAAGCAGGGCCTGGCCCACGTCATCATCAGCCTCAAGCCAAGCAACCGGCCAGCGGCAGACTGCATCCGTGACCTGCACGACTACGTGTTTGATGAAGTCAACCAAGATTAGCAAAAACCTGAAGCTCACGAGCTTCAGGTTTTTTGTTCGGTTGGACGTGGCTGCGGTAATTATGGGGACGAGTTTGCGTGATTTGGACGTGGCTGCGGTAATTCCGGGGATGAATTTGGCTGATTTGCGCTTGGCTGCGGTAATTGCGGGGATGAATTTGGCTGATTCGCGCTTGGCTGCGGTAAAAACGGGGATGAATTTGCGCTTGGATACGGTATTTATGGGTACAATCACTGTTTTAATCCCCATTTTTTACTGAACCAAGCGCCTTTTCAAAAATTCGAGCCCCGCTTTTTTACTGAACCACAGCAACCTCTATAATTTTTGCCACAGTTGGAAACCTTTTGGGGATAAATTCTGAGATTATTTACTTAGTTGAGGACTTTGCGGGGATAAATTTCGTAATTTTTGACTTAGTTAGGGACTTTGCGGGG
>NZ_JAOQBX010000090.1:0-329 GCF_044902225.1 Lactobacillus sp. 23-2
CCCGCGATCTCCTCCGTGACAGGGAGGCGAGATAAACCACTGCTCCAATGGACCAAAATTGCGGGAGCTGGATTTGAACCAACGACCTTCGGGTTATGAGCCCGACGAGCTACCAGACTGCTCCATCCCGCGATAATGAAAAAGGAGGATGTGGGATTTGAACCCACGCAGGAGTTGCCCCCTCTAACGGTTTTCAAAACCGTCCCCTTAAGCCACTTGGGTAATCCTCCAGATTATCTGGATAATGACATATTCAATTGTCTGCCTTCCGGCAATGACCCGTACGAGATTTGAACTCATGTTACCGCCGTGAAAGGGCGGTGTCTTAA
>NZ_JAOQBX010000091.1:0-300 GCF_044902225.1 Lactobacillus sp. 23-2
TCTATGGCTACGAGGAACGGGAAGATGTCATCGAACGAGAGCTGCAGCTGTGCGGCTATTTCGCGATCGTGACCTCTGAAAAGATGACGGCCTCTGAAGCCTTGAACCTTTACAAGAGCCGTGACATCTCAGAGAAGCTGTTTGGCAGTGATAAGACCTTCCTTGGCAATCGCTCATTCAGAGTCGCAAGCAGCCAGGCGGCTGAAGCGAAGATCTTCATTCAGTTCATCGCTTTGATAATCTGGGCAAGAATCTACACGCTTTTGAGAAAGCGCAAAGCCGAAATGCCGGGCAAGCCTA
>NZ_JAOQBX010000092.1:0-298 GCF_044902225.1 Lactobacillus sp. 23-2
AAAGCACTCTTCTGGAGTCTTGTAGTTTAAGATCTTTCGAGGAAGAGAGTTGCACCATACTTCGATCTTAGCAATGTCTTCCACGCTGTACTTATCTATCCGGTCTCCCTTAGGAATATAGCGTCTGATAAGCCCGTTGTGCCGCTCTACGCTACCTTTATCACAGGATGTATAAGGGTGAGCATAATACACAAGCGTCTTGGAAACTTGCTCAAGATTTGATAGATCCGCGAACTCGGAGCCGTTATCGGTTGTGATAGACTTAAAGATTCTGTTCCATTTGGATCCATAAAACTCG
>NZ_JAOQBX010000093.1:0-294 GCF_044902225.1 Lactobacillus sp. 23-2
CGTCTGACCTCGTACATATCGTTCCAGATATCCAGAGCATGATTCCATGCCCAGCGCCGATAGCCGCACAGCTCGATAAAGAGCTGCTTTTGTTCTTCATTAAGCTGAAGCTTGTAGACTCTGGTCTGCGTTCGCATCTTTAGTCACCTTCTTCCTTGTGTGGCAGCTTTGGATCTTCTGCTATCTCTTTCTTGTATCTTCTCAATCCATCCAGACGACAGGAGAAGACATGAATAACGCTCATCAGATCCTCAACCAGTTCTTGATCCGGACTGGTATCTGGATTGTTAAGAA
>NZ_JAOQBX010000094.1:0-288 GCF_044902225.1 Lactobacillus sp. 23-2
AACAAAAAATGCCCGAACTACAACAAGGTTGTAGATCGGGACAAGAATGCGATGCTAAGCCTTTTAGCGCTGGCTGAGCATCCAGAATTGAATAAGGCACTGTAAATTCAAAAAAAGCGAAGTTAAGGCTGTGGCTTCGGTCATAGCCATGCGGGTTAGCTGTACCCGAGGATTGGCGAGAGTCTTTCCAAGAAGTTGCAAGAGTGGCACGCAAGTGCCTGCGCTGGTCAATGCGATTACCTCCTAGTTGAGATATCGGAATACCAGTGATGACGGCAATAAGAAAAA
>NZ_JAOQBX010000095.1:125-281 GCF_044902225.1 Lactobacillus sp. 23-2
TTTTGACTTAGTTAGGGACTTTGCGGGGATAAATTTCGTAATTTTTGACTTAGTTGAGGACTTTGCGGGGATAAACTTCGTAATTTTTGACTTAGTTAGGGACTTTGCGGGGATAAATTTCGTAATTTTTGACTTAGTTAGGGACTTTGCGGGGAT
>NZ_JAOQBX010000096.1:0-278 GCF_044902225.1 Lactobacillus sp. 23-2
ATTTAAGCGAATCCGGCCAAGTGGCCAATCCTTGCGCCCCTGCGGGCATTCCAGCTTCAGAATCTGTCCTTCAATTTTGCTTTGGTCGCTCTTAAAGCCTTGACGGGAGGCTTTGCGGGACTTGTACTTCGGCTTGCCCCAGTCTGGCTGAGCTTTGTCAAAGAAGTTCTTCCAAGCATTGCCAAGATCCTGCACTGCAAGATTGGCAAGATGAGCTGGATATGCCAGTCTCCAAGCATCAGTTTCCTTGTCAGAATTAAGCTCATTGCGAACTCTCT
>NZ_JAOQBX010000097.1:0-272 GCF_044902225.1 Lactobacillus sp. 23-2
TTCGCTTGCAACTGACTCACTAGTTGAAGCTGAGGTGCTCGGTGATTCGCTTGCAGCGGATTCACTAGTTGAGGTTGAAGTGCTCGGTGATTCGCTTGCGCCGGACTCACTAGTCGAAGTTGAGGCACTCGTCGAATCACTTGCGCCGGACTCACTAGTTGAAGTTGAAGTGCTCGGTGATTCGCTTGCGCCGGACTCACTAGTTGAAGTTGAAGTGCTCGGTGATTCGCTTGCACTGGTCTCACTAGTTGAAGCTGAGGTGCTCGGTGATT
>NZ_JAOQBX010000098.1:0-271 GCF_044902225.1 Lactobacillus sp. 23-2
GAGCGCACGCTTGATAAGCGTGAGGTCGATGGTTCAAGTCCATCCAGGCCCATTGAAATGAAAGAAAATTGCTTCTTTACATTTCAGCCAAGATGGAGTAACATCTTGTAAGTCGAATAAATTTGGGGGCATAGCTCAGCTGGGAGAGCACCTGCTTTGCAAGCAGGAGGTCATCGGTTCGATCCCGTTTGCCTCCATTGGTCATGTAATGACCAGACTTGTACGTTGAAAACTGAATACTTAATCCAAGAAAAAACCGAGACATCATTGT
>NZ_JAOQBX010000099.1:0-267 GCF_044902225.1 Lactobacillus sp. 23-2
TCTAACAACCTTAACGGCGTAATACTAATTTGTCCCAATTTTTGGGGTCATATCAGGAATCGATCAAGGATGCTGCTTTTTTGTCATTATTTTTCCAACTTCGCTAACTTGTATTTGGTAGCTCTGCCTTCACCGAATTTGATTAGGTACCCTTTCTTTACCAAAGAATTTATCAACCTCAAAGTTTTGGTTCTGCCAAAGTCGATCACTTTATTTATCTTGCTAGTAGTTTCGTTTCCAGATTGAACGGCTTGATAAATTTTGCCT
>NZ_JAOQBX010000009.1:0-68575 GCF_044902225.1 Lactobacillus sp. 23-2
TTCAAATATTGAACCCGCACACTGCGAAACTTTGTTCAGTTTTCAAAGTACCAACGTCACCTGAACTCGATGACGGTTTCTATCTTAGCAAATTAGCAAAGGCTTTGCAAGCGCTTTGTTATTTTTTCTTTCTGCCACTGGCCAGGATTGTTCATCTGGGTCACAAGCGACATGTATTAAGATACTCTTTTTGCGCAGTGAATGCAAGCATGTTTTTAGTGAAAATTCAAAATAATCATGTTAAAGTAATTTTATGTGATTTTGGAAAGGAGCACCTTATTATCAAAAACTACGATTTAGCCGTGATTGGCGGCGGTCCGGTCGGCCTGTTCACCGCCTACTTCGCCCACCTTCATGGGCTCAAGACGGTCTTGCTTGAATCGCTGAACGATTTGGGCGGCCAACCAGAAATGCTTTATCCTTTTAAACAGATCCTGGACATCCCCGTCTTCAAGGAAATCAGTGCCGGAAGCCTGATCAGCCGCCTGAAAGATGATCTTGACGACAGCGTGGCGATCGTCACTGGCCACAAGGTTGCTGACGTCACTAAAAACGAGGACGGCAGCTTGACCATCGACGGCGAATTTCAGGTTCGCAGCCTCATCATTGCCACGGGCAACGGGGCCTTCAAGCCTAAGAAGTTTCCTTTGAAGGCTGACGCGGAAGCCAGCCAGCGGATTCACTATTTCTTCAAGGATCCCCAGTTTTTTGCCGGCAAGACGGTCGGCATTTTTGGCGGCGGCGACACGGCACTTGACTGGGCCAACGAATTGGCGGCTTATGCCAAAGTAACGCTCATCCACCGGCGCGACCAGTTTCGCGGCATGGAAAGCAGCGTCCAAAAGCTGCAGGACAATCCACAGGTCAGCTTGATGACCCCTTACCTGCCTAAGAGCATGGAAATGGCCGGCGGCAAGCTGGCCATCTGCTTAAAGGAAGTCGGCCAGCCTGACCACCTTGAGACTCTGGCCTTTGACCAGATCCTGGTGGCTTATGGCTTCAGAGCTGACAACCGCTTCGTCAAGAAGTGGGGCGTGGAGCTGGACCATGGCTTGATTGCCGTCTCCCGCTCCATGCAGACCAGCGCCCCTGGCATCTATGCCGTTGGCGATGCCTGCGGCTATGAGGGCCGAGTGCCAGTGATCGGCATCGGCTTTGGTGAGGCGCAGATTGCCGTCAACGCCATCATGCGCGACCTCTTCCCAGAAAAGACGCTGACCGTTCACTCAACTGCTTTAAGCAAGTAATCCTGGCAAAAGTAAGTTATAATCGGTTAAGACTTGCTTTATCGCTTGTTTAGATAAAACTGCAAAATAACCATTAAAAAAACTGCAAGAAAGGGATACATATGCCTCTGATTGATTTTATCCTCCACATCGATGACCACCTGGTCACGATCGTGAATACCTTTGGCGGGTGGACCTACCTGATTATTTTTGCCATTATCTTCATTGAGACTGGCTTGGTAGTCTTCCCCTTTCTGCCGGGTGACTCCTTGATCTTCGCGGCCGCGGCAATGGCCGCCAACCCCAAGTATGGCCTGAACATCTGGCTGCTCTATCTGACGGCGGCGGCTGCCGCCGTCATCGGCGACTCGGCCAACTATGAAATCGGCCGCTGGTCGGTCAATTCCGGCGCCAAGCACTCCTGGTTCAACAAGTTGATCAATGAAAAGAACCGGGTTGCCGCGGAGAAGTTCTTTGAACGCCATGGCTCCATCACTATCGTGATCGGCCGCTTCATCCCCTTCATCAGAACCTTCGTGCCATTCATTTCCGGGGGCTCAAAGATGCACTACAAGACCTTCGCCCTCTACAACCTGCTTGGCGGCTTGCTGTGGACCGGCCTGTTCTCCGGCATTGGCTACTTCTTCGGGAATTTCCCAGTCGTCAAGGAGCACTTCTCCTTGATCGTCCTGGCCATCATCCTGGTTTCAGTCGTGCCAGTCTTGGTCGTGGCCTTGAAGAAGAAGCTGTCCATCAAGCGCGAACGGCAATTCCAGGAGTCAGATATCTGATCCTTGAATAGCAAACAACAACTAAAAAAGAGGAAAATCCATTAGGGATTTTCCTCTTTTTTAGTTGTTTTCTTTTTTACTCAGTGCCTGCTGATCAAGTACTGGGCAAAATAGAGCTCATAGACTGCCCCGCCGACAGCAAAGCAGGACGAGAAAAAGCCTTCGGTCAGCACATCGATGATCGGGTCCGTGTTGGGATCAAAGAGCCAGTTGCTGTTGTGGAAGAGCAAAGTGTGGAAGGTCCTGAAGAAGTCGTCAAAGTTTGCAATGGCAAAGGGCAAGACGACGACCGGCAAGACCATGAAGATCAAGGCCGCCACCTGGCTCATCCCCAGATAAGGCTTGCGCTTAGCCTGCTGAAAGTAAAAATGCAAGGCCAGGCAGAGCAAAAAGACCAGTGCCGTCAATTGAAACAGGCCCTTGACTTCCGCGAAGTGGGCCGCGGCATTGGCCGAAGTCGGAAAGTCAGCCATCTTCAGCTGCCGGTGCCAGGGCAAGAGCAGGTAGCCCATCAGCTGGTTGTAGTTGCCCATGACCTTGAAGAGGGACATCCCCACCGTCTCATTGGTCTTCTCAATTGCCATAAAAAAGAACAGCAAGGGCCAGCTGGCAAATATTGCCCCCATGACCCCGCTCGTCAGCGCGAAGAAGAAGTGGTAGATCACGCTGCCAATCGTATCTTGTTTTTTCATAGTTACAGTTCAAATTCATCCAAAGTATCAACGATATAGGTTGGCTGCCGCTTGCCGGCCAGGTCCTCGCGCCGGTTGACCCCCGTCAAGGTCATCAGGGTGTCAACGCCGCTATTGAAGCCGGCATTGATGTCGGTCTGGTAGTTGTCGCCCACGATCAAAGCCTCCTGGCGGCTGGACTTGGTCAGCTCCAAGGCCTTGTCGATGATGATAGCCTCCGGCTTGCCGATAAAAGTTGGCTGCTGGCCGGAAGCGGCCGCCAGCATGGCGCAGATTGACCCATTGCCCGGCAGGAGCTCAGCCCCATATGGCAGGTTCAAGTCAGAATTGGTCCCGATAAAAGTTGCCCCATGTCTGATGCAGCGGTTGGCAACCTGCAGCTTGTGGTAGGTCAGGTCAGTGTCCATGCCGACGATGACATAGTCGGGATTCTGCTCATCAAAGTAGAATTCTGGCCGGCTAAGAATTTCCGTCCACAGGCCCACTTGACCGATGATGTAGACGCCGAAGCGTTTTTTGCCTGGGTTCTGCTCGATGATCCAGCTGGCCGTAGCCATGCAAGGCGTGTAGATGTGGGCCACGTCAGTCGCAACCCCGTGTCCTTTCAGCTTGTCGACCACCATCTGCGGGGTCCGGGTCGTGTTGTTGGTCAAAAAGAGGTAGTCCTTGCCAGCTTCCTGCAGGCGCTTGACGAAGCGGACGCCGGATTCAATCGTTTCCTTGCCCCGGTAGACGGTCCCGTCCAGGTCAACCAGGAATATCTTATAATCTCTGCTTTGCATCTTGCTCACGTTTGTTTTTCTTTCTAATTACAAAAGCCTGATGGTGGCCGTTCTTGCGCTTGCGCTCGGCGTGCGAGTTCTTCCTTGGCAGCTTGGTCTCATGCACCTTGCGCTCGCTGAAGGCCGCGCGGCCGCGGGGCTTCTTGCCGGAAGAGTGCTTGCGGTTCTTGATCTTGATCTTCGGCTTCTTGCTTTGCTGGGCTGAAGCCAGAATAAAGTAAGGGGCACCAGGATTGCAGTATTCGGCCAGGTAGTCGACGATCGTTGACTTCTTGCGGTCAATCGCCGTCTTTACGTAGTCATTGTAAAAGCCCTTCAGTCGCAGGTGCTCGCTGGAAATATCCCCTACCAGGTAGTCGTACTGGTCCAGATAGGGGTCATACTTCTGCCGGAGCTGCTCCGTGTCCAGGGCGCCGCGCTCATTGGCCACGATATGGTATTCGCGCTGGTTGATCATCACCGTGTCGCCGCTGATGGCCACGTCGGACAATTCATGCAAAAGCGGCCGGTCAGCAGCTTTTGCCGGCAAGGCCTGTTCCAGCTGGCTGGCCCGCTGCTTCTTGCCCTTATCCGGCTTATTGTTGTTCTTGCTTTTCTTCTTCAAAGACATCACTTTCCTTTAATGGATAATGCTTGCTCAGGTAGCTGCCTACGACTTCGCGCAGGAACTGCGGGAACAGGAATTCATTTTCCCCGACGATTGACAGGGTTGGGAAGAAGGGAATCAGGACATAGTGGTCCAGTACGGCAATCTGGTATTCCGCGTTTGGATTCAGCAGCTTGCCCTGGACATAGACGTTTCTGGTCATCATGTCGACCTTGATCCCTTTGTAGTGGACCTGGCCAAAAATCTTCCCTCTAAAGCTCATCCCAATCAGGTTAAAGTGGGACAAAAAGTGGCGGTTCTTTTCAACTTCCATGCACAAGCGCCACAAGTCCCTCCCCTGCAAGCTGGTCCGCACCACGTGCATTGGGTGGGGCAAGGCATGCTGGAGGTCAAACTTGTTGATGATCCCGCTCTTGAACGGGGACAAAAACAGGCCGGTGCTCAGCATAGCCAGGTCGGTGCCGGCAAAATCAGCGATGGCATCCAGCGAGACGCTGATGGCCGCTTCGACGTCATTGTTGTATTTTTCTGGCAGATAAGCCACGGCTGACCGCTCCAAGAGCTCCTTGCCCTTGTTGTACAGGGCATCAATCTCCTGCTGATCGCCTGGCTCTTCCGGCAGGCTAGCCGTGGCGATCGTAGTTGGCTTAACGTCAAGCAGGTGATGGTCATCATCCAGATGCAGGGTAATGTCGCCCACGTAATTGCCCCACTTGCCTGTTTGGGTAATCCAAGTATGGCCCTCCTGGAGGCCTTTGGCCAGCAAGGTGTGGCTGTGACCGCCAACGATCAGGTCGATCTGCGGATAGTGCTTGGCCAGCCACTTGTCCATTCTGACCCCGGTATGGGTGATCAGGATCAAAAGGTCATATTGGCCGGCAATCTCCTGCATCACGCTGTCCATGGTCTCGCCCAGCATCTTGATACTCCAGTGGTTTGGCCCGTAAGTCATAGGGTAAGCCGCGGTCAAGCCCACCAGCGCGATCCGCGTCCCCTTCTTGCTGGTCAAAAACAGGTGGCTCTTGGCCCACTTAGGCATCGATTCATCTTCTTCGCGCAAGTTGGCCAGGACGACCGGAAAATCAGCGTGGTCAAACAAGTGCTCCAGGACCTGGTGCGGGTTGGAGATGCCTTCATTGTTTCCGATCGTGATGGCATCATAGTTGAAGTCATTCATCAAGCGGATGTTGACCTGGCCCTCAGTCGCGTCAGACAACGGGTGGGACCGGTCCATGAAGTCGCCGGCGTCAAAAGTAAAGACTTGGTCAGCATCAGCGTTTTTTTGCACGTAATGCAGATAGCGCCTGATCTTTGGGAAATGCTCAAAGTGTGAGTGTAAATCATTCGTGTGCAAAATTCGCAGAGTTTCCATACTTTCCACCTACCCAATTCTATTGGCTTTCAAGACCATCTCATATGCCTCCCGGACAGGGCCCTTTGGCTTCTCCCATTCCACCCAGCTTGGATGTTCCCAAAACTGCTCATCCATCAGGGTATTGAGCGGATAAGTCTTGTTGATGTATTCCTCATACGTCTCCAGGGCCTTGGTCCGCGGAATGTTGATGACCAGGATCCGGACCTGCTTGATCATGCCGTTGTCAGCCGCCAGCTCCGCGATCCCGTTTTGGTCAATATTGGAAATTTCATAATAAGTGCTCCCGTCGTTGCGGGTAATTTCCTCAATCAGATCAAATTGTTCATAAGCCATTTCGTCTCTTCCCCCATTTTGTCTTTAGTAAAAATTGTATCACAAATTCAACGGGCACTTGGCAGATAAGAAAAGAGCCTGCTCGTGCAGGCTCTTTCCGCAAAAATCTTCTTATTTGTTCAGGGTGCTTTGCTTCTTGATCAATTCGTAAGGCAAAACAATGTGCTTTTCATCCAAGCCTTCGTCATTCATCAGCTTGGTCAGCATTCTCATGGCGACGGCCCCCAAGTCGTAAAGCGGCTGCTTGATGGTGGTCAAGGCCGGACGAACGACTGAGGCAATCTGGGTGGCTGAAGCCGTGATGATTTCAAAGTCTTCTGGCACTTTGGCCCCGCGGTCCAGGGCAGAATTCAAAAGGCCAACTGAAGACAAGTCCTTGGTCACGATCACCCCGTTGATGCCCTTCTTGGCCAGCTCTGGGTAAAGGTTGTAGCCGTCAGAGTAGTCCTTGATGCCGTCAAAGATTTCGCAGCCTTCCAGTTCATTGTCTTCAATGAACTTTTCAAAGGCTGGCACCCGGTTTTCAGCGTTGATCGGAGCGTTCTTGTCGCCAACGATCAAGGCCAGGTGCTTCTTGCCGTCATTAAGGAGCAGGTTCAAGGCTTCGGTGTCGGCCTTCTTGTAGTCAATGTTGACTGAAGGGAAGTTTTCATTGCCAGCAACCGTCCCGGCCAGAACGACTGGCGTATTGGTCCGCTTAAAGGCCTCAGCTGCTTCATCTGACAGCTTGTTGGACATGTAGATGACCCCGTCAACCTGCTTGTTCAAAAGCCCCTGAATTACCGCGTCTTCCTTCATCAAACGGTTTTCCACGCTGGAAATGATGATGTTGTACTTGTAGAGGACGGCAATGTCGTCAATCCCCTTGGAAAGCTCAGCGAAGTAGAGGTTGGTCAAGTCAGGAACGATCAAGCCGACCGTAGTAGTCCGCTTTGAAGCCAGACCTTGCGCTACAGCATTTGGCTGATAGTGGAGACGCTTGATGACTTCCATGACCCGGTCGCGGGTTTCCTTGCGGACATTATTGTTGCCATTTACGACACGTGAAACGGTGGCCATGGAAACCTTGGCTTCCCTAGCCACGTCATATATTGTTACATCTTGTTTGTGCATAATAACTGACCCATCCTATCTAAAAACTAATTACTAGTCATATGATAGCATGAAATCATTTTTGGTGCAATCGCTTACAGCAGAACTTTCATTTTTTTGCATTTTTTTAGTGCTATACTGAAATTAATTTCAATGATGCAAGGAGAATAGCTATATGAATTTAGATAAGTTACAGCAATGGCTGCAAGAAAATCACACTGACGTGGCTTACATTTCAAGTCCCACAACGATTAACTATTTTACCGGATTTATCACTGATCCGGAAGAAAGAATTTTCAAGCTTTTTGCCTTTAAGGACGCGGATCCCTTTATCTTCTGCCCGGCCTTAAACTATGAAGAAGCCAAGGCATCAGCCTGGGACGGGGACGTCGTTGGCTACCTTGACGACGAGGACCCTTGGAAGAAGATCGCCGCGGAAATCAAGAAGCGGACTAAGGACTTCCAAAGCTGGGCCGTTGAAAAGGACGGCTTGACCGTGGCCCACTACCAAGCCCTGCACGCTGAATTCCCAGACGCGGACTTTGACAAGAACCTTTCCCCATTCATCGCCCACATCCGCCTCTTCAAGACGGAAAGCGAGCTGGCCAAGCTGCGCAAGGCCGGAGAAGAAGCTGACTTTGCCTTCACGATCGGCTTTGATGCTCTTAGAAACGGGGTTACCGAAAGAGCCGTAGTCAGCCAAATTGAATACCAATTGAAGCTGCAAAAAGGCGTAATGCAGACCAGCTTTGACACCATCGTTCAAGCCGGTCCAAATGCCGCTAACCCTCACCAAGGGCCAAGCATGAACACGGTTAAGCCAAACGAACTGGTGCTTTTTGACCTGGGGACCATGCACGAAGGCTACGCTTCTGACTCCAGCCGGACGGTCGCCTACGGGGAACCGACCGACAAGATGCGGGAAATCTACGAAGTCAACCGGACTGCCCAGCAAGCGGCCATCGACGCGGCTAAGCCAGGCATGACGGCCAGTGAGCTTGACGGCGTAGCCCGCAAGATCATCACTGATGCCGGCTATGGTGAATACTTCATCCACCGCTTGGGCCACGGGATCGGGATGGAAGTCCACGAATTCCCATCTATCGCCAACGGCAACGACGTCGTTTTGCAAGAAGGCATGTGCTTCTCCATTGAACCAGGGATTTACATCCCAGGCTTTGCCGGCGTCCGGATCGAAGACTGCGGCGTCCTCACCAAGGACGGCTTCAAGCCATTCACCCACACCAGCAAGGAATTGAAGGTCCTGCCGGTTAAGGAATAAGATTGAAAACAGAAAAAGGCTTCTAGAAGCATCTCTCTTCTAGAAGCCTTTTTCGTATAAAATTATGCCTTACGAAGGTCGCGAATCAAGTAATAGACGCCAATTAAAGTCAACAACAAGTAGACATTCAGAAAATCGTGATAGCCTTCCTTCATGACAAAAATGGCAAAAAACGAGGCCGGTACGATGGTCAAGATTATCCCCCGGTATTTTCTCAGCTTCAAAATAAACAGATTTTCTGATTTTTTGAAGGAAAAATACATTCCCATCAAACAAATCAGAAAAAGAATCGTATCTGTTGTCGTCATGTGCTTTATCCTCTCCTACTTACTTAAACGTTTTGATTAACTGTTGAAGTATTCACAGCAACATCATTTCTTTGATCTGAACTCGCTTCTACAAGTGATGCAGGCTGTAAAAATGGAACTACAGCCATCACAAATGCCACTAATAATCTAATTGCTTTACTCACCTTTCTTGAGCAAAGAGTACACCGCAATTGGTAATAATGCAATCTGTATTTTAATTGAAAATCAATTATTTAAGAATCGCCAACGGCAACGACGTCGTTTTGCAAGAAGGCATGTGCTTCTCCATTGAACCAGGGATTTACATCCCAGGCTTTGCCGGCGTCCGGATCGAAGACTGCGGCGTCCTCACCAAGGACGGCTTCAAGCCATTCACCCACACCAGCAAGGAATTGAAGGTCCTGCCGGTTAAGGAATAAGGCAAAATTTTGACATTCAAAAAGCCTGACAGATTATCCTGTCAGGCTTTTTCTTGCAGCAATTTATGCCGGCCCAAGCCGCCGCGCGAAGTGGCTGCTGGCCAACGCCACGGATTCCAGACCCGTGGACAGGTGGCTTTAGCAACTAACAGGCCGCGGCTGCCTATTATCCGGCAATCGTCTTGACTGGAACTGCATCTAGCAGCCAGTGCCCTGCTGCCGCAAAAATCAAGCAATAGCTTCCTTGCTTTGTGGCTATTCTACGCCATTATTCAGCAGTTGGCGCTGCGGACGCATCGTCAGCTGCCTTGTCATCTTCGTCTTTTTCGGCATTTTCCAAATCACTGGCTGATTCAGCCGCTGACTTGCCGTCAGTTTCAGCTGGTTCAGAGTCGTCGATCACGATATCGTCAAAATCCTTCAGTTCAGAATCGTCTTCAACGTTCTTTGGGAAGGAAGCCAGTTGATTCTTCAAGATTTCCGTCCCGTTGTCGTACTTTTCCTTCAAGTCTTCAACGTTTGGATTGCTCTTGATCTTGTCCTTGACTTCCTTGACCTTGTCATCAGAAACCAGGCTGGCGGCAACCACGCCGGCAGCGGCCCCGAGGACTACGCCAAACAGAAAGCTCGTAAATTTTCTCATAGTGATTCTCCTTTGCTTAATCTTGGCCTCTGCGCCGGAAATGGCGCGCAAAAGCTGAGGTAATGACCGAAGTAAGCATCCCAGTCCGCGTAAAGTGGGCATTGGAAACGCGCTTAACCATCTTCTTGGATGATTCGTTGATTTCTGAGACGCTTTCGCCCAAGTCGGCAGCGGCCTTGACTACGGGTTCAACGGTCTTCATTTTGCCGTTGACGTCGTCCATCAGGTCATTCGTCTTGTCCATCAGGCTGTTTGCTTGCTTCATCAACTCGTCGACGTCATCCGTCAACTTGTTCAGTGATTCGTTCACGGTTTCCAAAGACTGGTTAGTCAGCTGAACGGTTCTTTCAGCTTCTTTCAGGGCCCGGCCCATCTTAACCAAAGTTGGAATGGTAAACAGCACCAATACTAAAAATGCAATTGCGGCAATAAGACCTGCCAATGCACCGTAGGATAAAACCATAACTTGCTCCCCTTTCTAAATTTCTAAAAAAAGTCTAGCATGAAAACACTTTTATCTCAATGGAAAGCAACTTTTTGGTATGCTTTATTCTAGTACTTGAAAGGAAACGACAAAAATGAAAGATTTAAAATTCAGTTTTGGGAGCGTATCCGTCGACTTGACTAAAATTTTCACTCATGTCGCCAGTGTTCTCTGGCAATTGTTGATCTCCACCCTGGTCTTTTACTTGATTGCCCATTTTGGCCACAAGCTGATCAACCGCTACCTCAACGGGCGGGCTGACAAGCTGTCCAAAAGAGCACAGACCATCTCGACTTTGATCAACAGCGGCTTCCGCTACACGATGATCTTCTTCTACCTTTACTCAGTCCTCTCCATCCTGGGCGTGCCTGTCGGCACCCTGATTGCCTCAGCCGGGATCTTCTCCCTGGCAATTGGTCTCGGGGCCCAAGGCTTTATGAGCGACCTGGTCAATGGCTTCTTCATCTTGAGCGAAGGCCAGTATGACGTCGGCGACAGCGTCAAGATCGGGACTGACGCCGGCACGGTGGTCCAGCTTGGCTTAAGAACCACCAGGATCATGTCCGCAGATGGGACCTTGATCTTTATCCCCAACCGGGAAATCAAGATCGTCAAGAACCTGACCCACGGTGGGATTGGCCTGGACTTGGACTTGGGCTTGCATGCCGACGCTGACCTTGAAGCCGTAAATGCTGCCTTGAACCAAGCCAACAGCCGCCTGGCTCAAGAAGAAGTCGCCAACTTCCTGGTCAGCGGCCCAAGCTGCCTGGGCGTCATTGAGCAAAGAGGCCGGTCAATCATTTACCGGGTGCACTTCCAAGTGCAGCCTGGCCATGAAGGCACGGTCAGAAAGGCCTACTGGGAAGCCTACCTGGAAGCCCTCAAAGACCAGCAGATCGAATTCGCGGAGAATAATCTCGTCATTCAAGAGACCAAGTCCTAATCCCTGGTCCACTATAGATTGTAACAAAAAATGCTGGACAAGGCGTCCAGCATTTTTAGATTCGCTTGCCGCGACTAGTCAAGCTCAGCAAACCAGTCTGGCAATTCCTTGACCAACTTGCGGACAGCATTGCCGCGGTGGGAAACTTCGTTCTTTTCATCCGTGTTCATTTCAGCAAAAGTCTTGCCCTTGGCTGGAACGTAGAACAATGGGTCGTAGCCGAAGCCATCGTTGCCGCGTGGGACAGCCAAGACTACGCCTTCACAAGTTCCTTCAACAACCAAGTCGCGTTCTGGCTTGCCTGGCTGTGACAGAACCAAAACGGAGACGAACTTGGCTTGGCGCTTTTCTTCTGGAACGCCGCCCAAGGCTGCCAGCAGCTTGGCGTTGTTGCGGGAGTCATTGTGGGCTTCGCCGCCGTAACGGGCTGAGTGCACGCCAGGAGCCCCGTTCAGCTTGTCAACTACAAGACCGGAGTCGTCAGCTAGCGTTGGCAACTTGCTGAAGTCTGCCAAGGCGTGGGCCTTGAGCTTGGCATTTTCTTCGAAAGTGTTGCCTCTTTCGTTGACGTATGGTGGGTTTTCAAGATCTGCCTTTGACTTGACTTCGATATCCAAGCCGGCCTTTGCAAAGGCTTCGCGCAATTCCTTGACTTTGTTTTGATTATCAGTAGCAAATAACAATACTTGGGTCATAATATGCTCCAATCACAATCACGAATATATTATTAAAAACTCATCAAGTTAATTTTACCACTCTTTAAGGCAATTTCGATAATTTTACAGCAATTTATCAATCACCTGCTTCTTTAATTTCCGTAAACTTTTCAAAAATATTTCACCATCCCCTTGGTTTAGGGTAAAATGAAGTCATTGAATAAGGATGAGGTTTTATGTCTGAACAAAACGAACACGTATATTTTGTCAACCAGCTGTATCGTGATTTCCTGTTGCCAACCATTCTAGGCAGCGACGCTCCGGCCATCCTCTATTGGGCCGGCAAGCGAATCACGCGCAAATATGATCTGAGCGACCTTGATGATTTGGTCGAATTCTTCAACATGGCCGAATTTGGCCAGCTTAAGGTGGTCAAGGAACGGCGGGCTTCTATGATCTTCAGCCTGAGCGGACAGGCAGTCAGCGACCGCTTAGCCAGCGGCAGCAAGGAGTTCTCCTTGGAAAGCGGCATGATCGCTGAAGCGGTCGAGGAAGCCAAGCAGCGGTCTACTGAAGCTGAGATTGCCGTTGACGACAAGAAGCAGACCGTCACCATCACCACTTTCTTCTAAGAGCCAGATTTGCTGTCTTTGCGCTCTTTTTCAGCCAGCAACCTGGATCAATATTCAAAAAGCAAACACGTCAAAAAGGACCGGGCAATTGCCCGGTCCTTTTCTTGTGTCTGTCAATTGGCTTTGCTGGCAGCTTAGTCAGCATACTGGTCCAGGATTTGGTCCAGCTTTTCCTTTGGCGTGTAGCCAGTCAGGCGGT
Organism: Lactobacillus sp. 23-2; assembly: GCF_044902225.1. Taxonomy (NCBI): domain Bacteria; kingdom Bacillati; phylum Bacillota; class Bacilli; order Lactobacillales; family Lactobacillaceae; genus Lactobacillus; species Lactobacillus sp. 23-2. The sequence continues at coordinate 12,465 of NZ_JAOQBX010000009.1, forward strand.
CAACGATCTGGCCGTCCTTCTTAATGATCAAAGTTGGGATGGCCATGATCCCCAATTCCTTGGCCGTGTTTGGGTTTTCGTCAACGTCCATCTTGGTGAAGTGCACGTCTTGGCGCTCTTCAGCCAAGGCTTCGATGACCGGAGACTGCATGCGGCAAGGACCGCACCAGGTTGCCCAGAAGTCGATCAGGACTACGCCATCCTTGGTTTCTTCAGCAAAAGTTTGATCGGTAATTGCGTCTACCATTAGTTAATACCTCTTCTTCTAGCTAATTTTATCTAATCTCTAGCAATCGCGATTTGCTTATGCTCTTAGTTTACCATGTTACTTACTTTTTGCAAGTGACATGCTTGCATTGATCGCTATTTCAAAACGACAATCGTGGCCCCAGTCCCGCCTTCATTGGCTGGCGCGTAGGCAAAGGACTTGACGTGCTTGTTGCGCTTGAGGTACTGCTGAACGCCTTCACGGATGGCCCCGGTCCCGATCCCATGGATGATGGTCACGGTGCTCAAGCCGGACAGCAGGATCGTGTCAAAGTAGCGGTCCAAATTGATCATCGCCTCTTCGTAGCGCTGGCCGCGCAAGTCCAGGGAGGCATGGGCCCGGCTGCTTCTTGAAGCGCTCGTTGCCCGGGTCTTCTTCTTTGGCTTGGCACTTGCCGCCAGCTTGTCGATGTCCCGGTCTGAGACCTTCAGCTTGATCATCCCCAGCGAAACCTGGTATTCATGCTCGCCCAGCTGCTTGGTGACCGTCCCCGTCTGTCCATAGGACAGGACCTTGACCTTGTCGCCAACTTGCACGTGGTGGCGCTTCTTTTCCTTTTGCAGGACCTTGTTGTTGGCCAGGTTCTGCTCCTGCTTGGCCAGCTTGTTGAACTCGCCCTTGGCGTCCATCAGCTGGTTGGCCTTGACGTTGGCCCCCTGCTTTCTGGCCGCTTCCAGGTCAGCGATGATCTGATCAGCCTTCTTGCGCTTCTTGGCTACCACTTCATTGGCCCGCTCCTGGGCAAAGTCCAGCTGCTTTTGCACGCGCTGGTTGTAGATGTCCAAAGCATCGCGCAGCTGCTTTTCCAAGCTTCTGGCCCGGTCCAGGGCGCTTTGCAGCTTGCGGCGGTTTTCAGTCGCCTGCTTGGTCTGCTTGTTCAGCTCATCGATCATGTGGTTGAGGTCGGAGTCATCGTCATTCATCAAGCCTTCCGCGTTCTGGACGACATCCTCCCGCATCCCCAGGCGGCGGGCAATCGCGAAGGCGTTGCTGTGGCCCGGGATGCCCATCTGCAGGCGGTAGGTCGGCGACAGGGTCTTGATGTCAAATTCCATGGAGGCGTTGGTGGTGCGCTCACGGTTGTAGCCATAGAGCTTAAGCTCCGGGTAGTGGGTCGTAACGATGATCTTGGCCTGCTTCTTCCTGAAGAAGTCCAGGATGGAGATGGCCAGGCTGGCCCCTTCTTCGGGGTCGGTCCCGGCCCCGATTTCATCGATCAGGACCAGGCTTTCCTTGCTTACCTGCTTCATGATCGCCACGATATCGTTGATGTGGGAGGAGAAGGTACTCAAGGACTGTTCGATTGACTGTTCGTCCCCAATATCGGCAAAAATCTGGTCAAAAACGGCAGCCTTGCTGCCTTCTGCCGCTGGGATGAACAAGCCGGACTGGGCCATCAGCTGCAAAAGCCCTGCCGTCTTCAGGGTAATGGTCTTCCCCCCGGTGTTGGGCCCCGTGATCAGGATCGTGTCAAAGTCTTCGCCCAAGCTGATGTCATTGGCGACGACTTTCTCCGGGTCAATCAAGGGGTGGCGGGCGGCCAGGAGCTTAAAGGAATGATCCTTGGTCAAGACTGGCTGGACGGCCTGCATCTTTTTGGCCAGCTTGGCCTTGGCCTGGAGGAAGTCCAGCTGGCTCAAAGCCTGGGCCAGCTGCTTAATGGCTGGGGCTTCTTCTCTGGCGGCCAAAGAAAGCTCATGCAGGATCCGGCGGATTTCCTGGCGCTCTTCTGCCAGCAGGTTCTGCAGGCGGTTGTTCAGGTTCAGGATGGCTTCTGGCTCCACAAACAAGGTCTGCCCTGACGCGCTTTGGTCGTGGACGACCCCGCCAAACTTGTGCCGGTACTCCTGCTTGACTGGAATTACGTAGCGGTCGTCACGGATAGTAACGATGGCTTCTGACAAGTATTGGCTCATCTTGCCCCGGGTGTAGCCCTCCATCCGCTGCTTGATTTCCGTTTCATTGGCCTGGCGGCCGCGGCGCAGGCGGGCCAGATTCTCTGACGCCGTATCCAGCACTTCCCCGTCAAAAGTCAACGAAGTCCGCAGGCGGCGGTACAGGCGGTCTGGAACTTCAAGCTGGTCCAGCAGGCTGTCGATCGCTGACAAGTCGCAATTTTCATCTGCAACGTCTTCCACGAACTGGTTGATTTCCTGGGCCAGGGTAAAGACCAGCAAGACGTTGCCCAGTTCTTTGGCATTCAGGTCAGCCTTGACCTTCAAGCGCTTCAGGCTTGGGGTCACGCTGGCAAAATCCGTCAGCGGCAGCTGCCCCTTGACCCGCAGCAAGTTGGCCAGAGCATTGGTCTCATTCAAAGCCTGCTCTACGGCCTGCGGGTCTGAGCTTGGGACCAGGTCTAAGGCTTCGCGGGCGGCTGGCTTTGTGATGGTTTCTGCAGCCAGACGCTGGGTAATCTGTTCATATTCAAGCGTATCTAAAATTTTATGATTCATGTTTTCTATCTGTAAGTTCTGTTTAGCAAATTCAAGAATAGCCTTAATATAAAAAAAGCGGGCTCTCACCCGCTTTTCTCATTGCTTTAACTATTGTTCGTCGCCACTCAAGCGCTCATCGTCCAAGAAGGTGTTGAGCACCCCTTGAACCATGTCCCATTCAGCGTCAGACTCAATTTCGTGCAAGTCGCTGCTGGTGACGTCGCCGTCTTCGTCGGCGTCATAGCTGAAGGCTTGAACCTCAATTTCATCGTCGTCATCTACAGCTGCTGGGTAAAGCAAAATGTAAGACTTGTCGTTGTCTTCTGAGTGGAAGGTAAACAATACTTCGAACAATTCCTCGTTGCCGTTTTCGTCAACCAAGGTGATTTGCCGGTCAGTGTTGCCGGAAGTAGGATCGATTTGTACTGCCATGGTTAGTCCTTTCGATGTAAATCTAAATAATTTTGCAAAATCAAGACGGCCGCAAGCTGATCGACGACTTCTTTGCGTTCGCGGCGATCATGCATGCCAGCTTCTTCAACGAGCACCCGCTCCGATTCAACCGTAGTCAAGCGTTCATCGGAGTAGTAGACGGGCAGGCCGAATTTCTTGGCCAATCTTTCCCCCATCGCGTGGCTCCGGTCAACGGAAGCCCCGGCTGAGCCGTCCAGCTTCTTGGGCAAGCCCAAGACGAAGGCTTCCGGCTCATATTCCCGGACCAGCTTCTTCAAGCTCCGCATGCCAAAGTTGTGGCGGGTCTCGTCAATTTGAATCGTTTCCAGCGGCTGCGCCGTGATCCCCAAGGGATCGCTGACCGCGACGCCAATCGTGCGCGAGCCGACATCCAAGCCAAGCAGCCGCATTACTTGTCCTTGCCAAGGTAGCTCTTGACGAGCTCTTCAATAATCTCATCACGTTCATGACGCAGGATCAGGTTCCGGGCGTCATTGTGCCGCGGGATGTACGCCGGGTCGCCTGAAAGCAGGTAGCCCACAATTTGGTTGATTGGATTATAACCCTTTTCTTCAAGCGCCTTGTATACGTCTTCCAAGGTATCGTGAATGTTCTTGCCCTTGTTTTGATTAAAATCAAAGTGCATCGTCTTATCAAGCGAACTCATTGTTATTCCCCCTCTTTTTTCTATTTTACTGAAAAAGCCAAGCGAACTCAATTGATCTGATTGGCCTCAGTGCCGCTTTCTTTAGTTGTTGTCCAAAAGTGAGACAGCAGCATCGATCGCGTCTTGCAAGCCTTCTGGCTTCTTGCCGCCGGCTTGGGCCATGTTTGGCCGGCCACCGCCGCCGCCGCCGAAGATGCGGGCAACGGACTTGATCATGTCGCCAGCCTTCAGGCCCTTGTCCAGGGCCTTTTGGCCCAGGCTGACCAGCATGTTGGCCTTGCCGTCAGCCTTCAAGCCGAGGATCAGGACGTCTGACTTGTTTTCAGCCTTCCATTGGTCGGCGATTTCCCGCAAGTCGTTCATGCTGTTGACGTCAGCAATCGTGGCGATGACGCTGAGGCCGGCAACCGTCTTTACGTTGTCGAAGATCTTGCCCGCCTTGGCCTTGTTGATTTGGGCTTCAAAGGCGGCATTCTGCTTTTGGGCAGCGCGCAGGTCTTCTTGCAGGGAGGCAACCTTAGTCTTGATGCCTTCTGGTTTCGTTGCCTTGACTTCAGCCTGCAATTCGTCAAGCATTTCTGAGCGACCAGCCAGGTATTCGTAAGCCAGCTTAGAGGTTACGGCTTCAATTCTTCTGACGCCGGCACCGATCGCCTGCTCTGAAACGATCTTGAAGATCCCGATTTGCGAAGTGTTGTCGCAGTGGGTCCCACCACAGAATTCAATTGAGAAGTCGTCCATTTGAACCACGCGGACCTTATCGGCGTACTTGCCGTCAAAGAGGGCCAAAGCCCCCATCTTGCGGCCAGTGTCTGGGTCGGTTTCGGTCGTCTTGACCTGGATTGCTTCCCAGATCTTTTGGTTGACGATCTTTTCAACCGTCTTCAGCTCTCTTGGCGTCGTTGGGTCCAGGGAGGTGAAGTCAAAGCGCAGATAGTCTGGCTCAACGACTGAGCCGGCTTGGTGGGTGTGCTCACCCAAGACTTGCCGCAGGGCAGCGTGCAAGAGGTGGGTCGCTGAGTGTGAGTGACGCAGGCCTTCACGGCGGGCCTTGTCAATCTTCAACGTGTAGGTCTTGCCCTTTTCCAGTGGCAGGGTCACGTCAACGAAGTGCAGGTTTTGGTCGTTAGGCGCGTGCTGAACGTCAACCACGGTCGCAACCAGATTGCCGTCTTCGTCCAGGATTTCCCCGTGGTCAGCCACTTGGCCGCCCCGTTCAGCGTAGAAAGGAGTGTGGTCAAAGACCAGGGTGGCCTTTTCGCCGTCAGCCTTGTCTACCAGCTGGTCGTTGACGATGATGTCAATCAGCTTGCTCTTTTCTTCATATACGCCGTAGTCAAAAGTACTTGCGTCCTTCAAGCTCATCAAGGTTTCGTCTTGTGAGCCCATTGACTGCAAGTCGCCCCGGGCCTTGCGGGCCCGTTCCTTCTGGGCTTCCATTTCAGCGTCAAAGCCCTTCTTGTCAACCTTCAGGCCGTTGTCTTGCGCTGCTTCAAAGGTCAGTTCGTATGGGAAGCCGTAAGTGTCGAACATCTTGAAGGCGTCCTTGCCGGAGATGGTCTTGTCGTCGCTTTCCTTGGCCTTGCCGATCAAGTCGTCCAGCAGGGTCAGGCCGGCTTCAAGAGTAGCGCCAAAGCGGTCTTCTTCGTTCTTGACGACCTTGCTGATGAAGGCTGCCTGGTTGATCACTTCTGGGTAGTGGCTCTTCATGATGTCGCCGACAACTGGCACCAGCTTGTAGAGGAATGGCCCTTGGATGCCCAGCTTGCGGCCGTTCAAGGCTGCCCGCCGCAGCAAGCGGCGCAAAACGTAGCCACGGCCGTTGTTGCCTGGCAGGGCGCCGTCGCCAATGGCAAAGGAGATGGCGCGGATGTGGTCGGCGATGATCTTGAAGGAAGTGTCGTCAGCCTTGTTGTCCGCGTACTTCTTGCCTGCGGTCATTTCTTCAGTCGCGTGAATGATTGGCAGGAACAAGTCGGTTTCGAAGTTGGTTGGGGCGTCTTGCAGGATTGAAAGCACGCGTTCCAGACCCATCCCGGTATCGATGTTCTTGTGTGGCTGCTCAACGTAGCGGCCGTCTGGCAAGTGGTTGAATTCTGAGAACACGATGTTCCAGATTTCCAGGTAGCGGGCGTTCTCGCCGCCTGGGAAGTTTTCCGGGTCGTCTTCAGCCACGTCATTGTTTTCCTGGCCACGGTCGTAGAAGATTTCTGAGTCAGGACCACAAGGGCCTTCACCGATGTCCCAGAAGTTGTCTTCCAGCTGCACGATGTGGTCTTCTGGCAGACCTACGACTTCATGCCAAATGCGGTGAGCTTCCGTGTCCTTTGGGTAGACGGTCACGTACAGCTTGTCCTTGTCCAGGTCCAGCCACTTTGGACTGGTCAGGAATTCCCAAGCCCAAGGAATCGCTTCTTCCTTGAAGTAGTCGCCAACTGAGAAGTTGCCCAGCATTTCAAACAGGGTCTGGTGGCGGGCCGTCTTGCCGACGTTTTCAATGTCGTTGGTTCTGATTGACTTTTGTGAGCTGGTGATCCGGCGGTTCTTAGGAACGACGGAGCCGTCAAAGTACTTCTTCATCGTCGCAACGCCGGAGTTGATCCACAGCAAGGTTGGGTCATCTTGCGGGATCAGGCTGGCTGATGGCATCACCATGTGGCCGTGTTCGTGGAAGAAGTCCAGGAACATTTGCCGAAATTCAGAACTGTTTAATTTCTTCATCGAAATCTCCTACAAATAAAACAAAACAAAAACAAGCACAGTCGCGTGAAATTCAAGGACGCTCAAGAAACGCGGTACCACCTTGATTGCAACAGTGCTTGTTACCTCTTAATTATCTCATTGTGATCGCTTTAAGGAGCATTTCCTGCTCTGGGATAAGCCCTTCTCACCGGCCTGGCTCTCTCTTTGAATCCTGAAAGCAAGAAACATATCTTAAACGAGATTCATTTTACTACTTTAAGCGGGCAGCTGTCAACGGCCTTGCTCGCGCTTGCGCTTGCGCAGGCGCTTTTGGTGGCGCATTTCATGGCGCTGCTCCAGTTTCCGCTGCTGGCGGTTGTCTTCTTGGATGGCCTGCTTGATCTTCTTCTTGTAGCCGGGCTTTTTCTTGCGCTTGGCCTTAGCCACGATCCCCTTGGTCTGGGCATTGACTGTCCGGGTCTTGGCCGCCTTGCGGTTGTCTCTTCTGCGGTAGTGGCTTCTCGCGGTCAACTCGCCGCCCTTGATTTCAACGAAGTCAAAGTGGACGCCCATCTTTTCCAGGCCAGCCACCCGGTCCATCTCTTCTTCCCGGATCAGGGTCACGGCATGGCCTGGCAGGCCGTTGCGGCCCGTCCGGCCGATCCGGTGGATCATGAATTCCAAGTCCTTGGGAATTTCATAGTTGATGACCAGGCTGACCCCATCAATGTCGATCCCGCGGGCAGCCAGGTCGCTGGCAACCAGGTACTGGAACTGGCCGTTTCTGACTTCGCGCAAGGTCCGCTTGCGCTCGCGCTCAGTAATGCCGCCGTGGATCTTGGCCACGCGCAGGCCCTTTTCGCTCAGGTAGGCCGCCAATTCGTCCACCTTTTGCTTGGTGTTGGCAAAAACCAGGGCCAGGTATGGCTGACCCATGGTCAAGAGCTGGTAGACGATCTTCTTGCGGTCCTTTGACCCGATATCCAGCAGGTCGTTCTTGATGGTTGGGGCAATCACGGCTGGGTTGTCGATTACGATTTCCTGGGGCTTGGCCATGTACTTGCGCAGGAAATTGGCCAGCTTGACCGGGATCGTGGCTGAAAAGGCGGACATGACCACGTCCTTCGGCAGTCGGGCCGCCACCTTGTCAACGTCGCTTAAAAAGCCCATGTCCAAAGTCATGTCGGCTTCGTCGATGACGAAGTTCTTTACCCGGTCCAGGACCAGGATCTTCTTATCGGCAAAGTCCAGCAGCCGCCCTGGCGTGGCTACGATCAGCTGAGGCTTGTTTTGGGCAAACTTGGCGATCTGCCGGTCGCGGTCGCTCCCGCCGGCCAAGTGGGCAATCGAGATTGCCAGACCGGAGGCATCCCGCAACTGGCGGGCCACCTGGTAGAGCTGGTCAGCCAGCTCCCGGCTTGGCGCGGTCACGATAGCTTGCACGCATTGGTCTGCCGGATCAATGTCGTTCAAGAGCGGCAGCAGGTAGGCGTGGGTCTTGCCTGACCCAGTCGCGGCCTGGACGATCACGCTTTGGTGGTCCAGCATGACCGGGATGACCGCGCTTTGGACCTTGGTCGCCTTCTTAAAGCCGATCTTGGCCAAGCCCGCCCGCAATTCGGGGCGTAAACGAGTGTCTTCAAAAATATTAGTCATTCGGGTGTTCTTCCTTGTAGTTCTTGCATGCGTCGACCAATTCACGGTAGATCTGGTCAACTTCGGCAGCATCCTTGGCGTTGGCGCCTGAGGCCAGCTCGTGGCCGCCGCCATCGTGGCTTTCAGCCAGCTTGTGGATGAAAGGCCCCTTTGACCGGTAGTGAATCCGGTAGGTCCCATCGCCCTTTTCCACGGCCACGATCCAGGCCAGAATGCCGCGGATGCGGCCAGGACTGGACACGCAGGCGGAAGCTTCCGCCTGGCTGACGCCCAGCTGCTTTAAGTCAGCCTGGGAAATGACCGCCAAAGCCGCGCCAGTTTCCTCGTCAATCGCCAATTTGTCGATTGACAGGTTCTGAAGCTTGGCCTGACCCAGGGTAACTTCGCTGATGCTGCGGGCAATTTGGGCAGTATCGATGCCGGTTGCCTTCAAGCGCGCGGCAACTTCAAAGGTGTGGGTGGTCGTCGCGTCGTACAAAAAGCGCCCAGTGTCGCCAACGATGCCGGCGTACAGGGCCAAGGCAATTTCCTGGTTCAGCGGCAGCTTTTCCTGGTCGATGAAGTCGGCAATCAATTCGCTGGCCGCGCTGGCCGTAGGGTCAACGTATTCCATGTCAGCGTATTGGTCAACGTCTGGGTGGTGGTCAATCTTAATCAGGAAGTCGCCCATGTTGTAGCGTTTGTCGGAAACTCTTGGCGTGTTGGCCGTGTCCGTGGTGATGACCAGGGCACCTTCATAGTCACTGTCCTTGACTTCATCCATCGTATTGATCCAAGCCAGGTCGCCAACGTCGTTTTCGCCCGTGCAGAGAATGGTCTTCTCTGGGAAAGCCAGGCGCAGGGACTTGGCCAGGCCTGCTTGTGAGCCAATGGCATCAGGGTCCGGGTTGGTGTGCCGGTGCAGGATGATCGTGTCGTATTCTTTGATTTTGCCTAAAATTTCGTCAAACGTGTTCATGGGTACCTCCTATTTATTCGGCTACCTATTTTAGCAAAAAAAGCCGGCTCGCGCTATTTTCAAAGCTAAACTGCCACTTTTTTCTCATTCGTCAGTTGGAAAAAGGGAAATCTCTTCATACCGCGCTCCAGACAGGTCGCCCCCGGAAACCCCCAGCAAGCGGAGGCCATTTTCGATAAACTCCGGCTCCCGGTCCAGCAGCTCCTTCGCCACTGGATAAAAGTCCGCCGCCTTGTTGCTTGCCGCTGGCAGCTGCTGGCGTCTGGTAATGGTATTGAAATCCCGGTCGCGCAATTTTAAGACCAGAACCCGCGCCACTAGTCCCCGCGCCTGCAGGCTTTGAGCAATCTCGCCGCAATACTGGCGCAGCAAGGTCTGGGCCTGGACTGGATCATAGATTTCCGGCTCAAAAGTCCGCTCCTTGCCCAAGGACTTGCGCTGGCGCGTGGATCTGACCGGCGAGAGGTCAATGCCATAGGCCTGCATGGCCATATAGTAGCCCGCCTTCTTGAACTTCTCCAGCAGCTTTCTGGTCCCAAAAGCCCGCAGGTCAGCGCCGTTGTTGATGCCTAAGTCCCGCAAGGCGGCCTGGGTCTTCTTGCCAATGCCCGGAAACTCCTTGATGTCCTGCTTGGCCAAAAAAGCGCGCGCCTCTTGCGGCAGAATCACGGTGCGGCCAAACGGCTTGGCGTACTCTGACCCCATCTTGGCCAGAAACTTGTTGTAGCTGGCCCCAAAAGAGCATGTCAGCTGCAGCTCGGCATAGATTTTCTGCTGCATATAGCAGCCCAATTCAATTACTGAGCTTCGCTGCAGCTTGTTCTGGGTCACGTCCAGATATGCTTCATCCAAGGCCACCGTTTCAATCTGGTCAGTCACTTCGTGCATGATGGCATGGACTTGGTCGGAAACGGCATGGTACTTGGCAAAATCCGGGTCGACAAAGACCAGCTCTTCTTTTGGAATCTGCTGGATGGCCTTGATGGCCGGCATGGCGCTGCCAACCCCGTATTTCCGCGCCCGGTAATTAGCCGTCGCGATCACCCCGTGCCCGCCATGCAGACGGGGGTCTTGGGCAATCACGACGGCCTTGCCGCGCAATTCCGGATGATCCCGCATTTCCACTGAGGCATAGAAGGCATCCATGTCCAAATGGATGATCCGCCGCGAACAGTCATTTCGCGGCAGCAGGTCTTCATCTTTCATTTCGTCTCTTCGTATTTATTTTTTCATCAATCAGTAGATCCAGCGGTCGGTTGGATTAGCAAAAACCTGCTTGGATTCAGCTGGTCCCATCTTGTACGGGGCATAAGTCAGCGGCTTTTGGCCGCTTTCGTTCTGCTTCTGCCAAGCATCTTCAACGGCGTCCACGAATTCCCAGTAGCGCTTGAGCTCCTTCCACTTGGTGAAGTTGGTGGAGTCGTTGACGAAAACGTCGTGGATCAAGCGCTCATAGCCATCTGGGACTTGGGCCTGCTCTTCCGGACTGAACTTGTAGGCCAGGCGTTCGCGGCGCAAGCCCCCGCCCTGGATGGTCTTGCCGTTGATAGTGAGATAGATTTCGCTGGCCGGGTCGACTTCAATGGTAATGCTGTTTTCGCCGGTTTCGCCGTAAATGCCGGCCATGTCCTTCAAGACGATGTCGATTCTGGTCCGCTTTTCCTTCATTTCCTTGCCAGTCCGGAAGTAGATCGGGACTCCGGCAAGTGGCCCCTGGTCAAATTTCACCCGGCCGGCCACGAAGGTCTCAGTCTTGGATTCAGGATCAACGTTGGGCTCGCTGGTGTAGGCAAAAGTAGTCTCGGTGCCGCCGTACTGGCCGCGGACAAAACCGGCCGCGACTTCCGCCTCATCAGGAATTTCCAAAGAATCCAGCAGGGCTTCCTTAGCCGCGTGAATGTCAGTGTCAGCCAGGCTGGCTGGTTCTGGCATGGCCAAAAGGGTGATGATCTGGAAGATGTGGTTCTGCACCATGTCGCGCATGGCACCAGAAGCATCGTAGTAGCCGCCCCGCGCTTCAACGCCAAGGCGCTCAGCCAGGGTCACCTGGATGTTCTTGATGCAATCCTTGTTCCAGATGCTCTTGATCATTGGATTGCTCAGCCGCAAAGGCAGGATGTTCTGCACCATTTCCTTGCCCAGATAGTGGTCAATCCGGAAAACCTGCTCTTCATCAAAGGAGCCGTTGATCTGCTTGTTCAAGACTTCCGCCGTCTCCAGGCTGGTCCCGAATGGCTTTTCAACCACCAGGCGGTTGAAGCCGCTGCCCGTCAGCTTCTGGTCGGCAATGTGCTCCGCGATCGTGCCAAAGAAGCTTGGCGCCATGGCCATGTAGAAGATGCGGTTGCCTTGGCAGGAGTAGCGCTCATCCAGCTCTTGGGCCAGCTTCTTCAAGGTCACGTAGTGCTCAACGTTGGTCACGTCGTGTGACTGGTAGTAGAAGTGGCTGGCAAAGGCTTCCAGGTCAGTTTCATCGACCTCCCCGTAGGTCTCATGCACCGCGTCGGCAACCTGCCCGCGCAGGTATTCATGCGACCAAGGCCGCCGCGCCGTTCCGATCACGGCAAAATTGTCGTGAATCAAGCCGCTGCGGTAAAGGTTAAACAAGGCGGGATAGATCTTCCGGTGGGCCAGATCCCCGCTGCCGCCAAAAATAATCATCACTGTTGGAATATTGTTCATTTTGTACCCCTTAGAATAACTATTGTTTCAACTGCTTTTATTTTAGCAAGTTCCAGACACGAAAAAAAACAAAACGTTGCGAAAAAACGTTTTGTTTTTAAAATTGCTTGTTTACTTTTCGTCAGTTGAGTCAGCTTCTTGGCCGTCTGCTTCTGCAGGCTTTTCGGCTACTGGCTTGGCGTCTTCAGCTGAAGCCTTCTTCAAGACGGTTCTGACTGCCAGGCGGGAGAAGGTCAAGTAGATCCCATCCGCGTCCAAAACGACCGTCTTGTCTTCATCGTTGATCGAGTCGATCTTGCCGTGCAGGCCGTCAACCATTTCGACCTGGTCGCCCTTTTGCAGCTTGTTCATCATTTCCTGACGTTCTCGCTGCTGCTTCTTTTGCGGCTTAATCATGGTGAAGTAGGTAAAACCGAACAAAACCACCAAAATAATGATCATGAACAGCTGGCTGCCAGCACCGTTGCCAGCTTGCGCAGCTAATGCGAAAGTATTCAATATAGTCCACCTCATAAATAAATCTTTGTTTTTTGAACGATAACATCAATTATACTGTATCGCTAATTTTTTTGCAGTATTTACGCCTATTCTTCGCCAGGAAGCGGCAGATTGAGCTGCCGGTAGGCCTTGTCGGTCACCACGCGTCCCCGGGGCGTCATGACGATGAAGCCTTTTTGCAGCAGATATGGCTCATACAAAGACTCAATCGTTTCCCGGTCTTCCCCAATATTGGAAGCCAGGGTCCTGATGCCGACCGGGCCGCCGCCATAGCTCATGATCATGGTCAGCAAGAGCTTGCGGTCAGTCTGGTCCAGCCCGGCGCTATCCACTTGCAGCTGGTGCAGGGCCTGGGCCGTGGTTGCCAGGGAGATCTCGCTTTCGCCCTTGACCTCGGCAAAGTCGCGGACCCGCTTGAGCAGGCGGTTGGCCACCCGGGGCGTTCCCCGGGACCGGCGGGCCAGTTCATGGGCGGCTTCTGGCGAGATCTTGGTGTGGAAGACCGCGCTTGAGCGCAGGACGATATCCTCCAGATCCTTGACCTCATAATACTGCATGTGCTCCACGATCCCAAAGCGGTCGCGCAAAGGTGCGGACAGCTGGCCGGCCAAAGTCGTGGCCCCGATCAAGGTGAAAGGCGGCAAAGGCAGGTGCACCGCGTGCGTCGTCTGCCCCTCCCCAACCACGATATCGACATAGTAGTCTTCCATCGCGGAATAAAGGACCTCTTCCACCGGCTTGGCCAGGCGGTGGATTTCGTCGATAAACAGGACATCCCCGGGATCCAGGTCTGACAAGAGAGCCACCAGGTCCCCGGCTCTTTCAATGGCCGGACCGCTGATGCTCTTGAGCTTGACGCCCAGTTCATTGGCGATGACAAACGCCATGGTCGTCTTCCCCAAGCCAGGCGGGCCGTAAAGCAGGACATGGTCCAGGGCCTCGTCGCGCTGCTTGGCGGCCTTGATATAGATCTCCATGTCTTTTTTGACCCTGGTCTGCCCAATGTACTGGGACAGGTATTGGGGTCTCAAGGACAATTCCATCGCTTCTTCCCCTGGACCCGCGGTCTCCTGGGAAGTGATGTGTTCATCCGTCATTCAATCTCTCCTTTTCCTACTGCGCTAATTGCCAGCTAGGCCTTCTTCAAAAGCAGGGCCAGACCCTTTCTGGTGTAGTCGTCAGCCGACAGGCCAGTCAGCTTGGCCAATTTAGGCGTGATCCGGTCAAGCTCTTTTTGGGTGTAGCCCAAAGCCGCCAAGGCCAGCAAGGCATCGTGCAGCTCGGGCGTGACCGCTTCAGCTGCTTTTGGCTGGTCTTCATACTCATTGAAGAGGTTCTCGCCAACATATGCCCCCATCTTGCCCTTTAAGTCCAGGACGATTTGGGAGGCCGTCTTCTTGCCAATGCCCGGGAAGCGGGTCAGATACTTGACTTCCCCGTTCTCAATCGCTGATGCCAAGGCGCCGTTGTCTTGGGCCGCCATAATGGCCAAAGCCGACTTGGGCCCAATGCCGGAAACCTGGTTGAGCTTCATAAACAAGCCCTTGTCCTGCTGGCTGCGAAAGCCATACAGGGTAATGCCGGTGTCGCGGACGACCTGCTCGACCCATACCCGGGCCTTGTCGCCTTCATGGTAAGCGTAAGGAACGGGACTGTAGATCTTATAGCCAATTCCGCCCGCTTCCAGGACGATATAGCCAGGCGTGATCAGGGTCACGACTCCATCAAAATATTCATACATCTGCTTTTATCCTCAGTCTTTAATCTGCTTTGTCTCTGCTTTACTTGTTGAACAGCTTGCGCAGGTCATTGGCACTCAGGCGCACGACCGCGGTTCTGCCGCTGGCGTCCTGGTAAGGATTTGAGGCCTTGCGCAGGGCAGCGAGCAGCTGGCTGGCCTCGGCATTGGTCAAATTGACCCGCCGGCCCGCGTTGATTTCAGCTGCCTGGGCGGCAATCGCCTTCAGCAGCTTCTCCCCGGTCATCTGCCGGCCATTCAAGAAGATGTCCAGCAAGCCGCGGACTTCGCTTTCCAGATCGCCAGTCAGCCAGGTTGGATAAGTCCGCATGACCAGGGAATTTTGCCCGAAGTCTTCCAGGTGCAGGCCGATCTTGTCCAGCAGCGGCAAGGCATCCAGCAGGCGCTCGTAGTCCAGGCTGCCAAAATCAAAGACCAAGGGCTCCAGCAGCCCTTGCTGGTAGTTGGTCTCCTGGGTCAGGCTGCCCATGATCTCGTCATAATCCAAGCGCCGGCGGGCAGCCAGCTGGTCAACCAGATACAAGTCGCCTTCATGGGCGGCCACTAGACAGCCATTGATCTGCCCCAGCAGCGTCAAGGCCGGCATATTGTTGGCCAGAACCTTGTCCGCGGGAGCGATGACTGCTTCCCCGCTGACGTCCTCTTCAAAAGGCTTAAGCTGCTGCTGGGCCAACACGTTGGCGTCCCAGGTCTTGGTCAGGACATACTGGTCGTCTTCTCTGACCTGGTTTAAATCAACGTATTCGGCTTTTCGCGCCTTGACCGCTTTTTTCTCCGGCGCTGGCACTTTAGCCGGCTCGCTGACTGCCAGGTCATCCTGCAAGGAAAAGGTGTCCGGCCGCCGGGTATCGACTACCTTTTGGTTCAGGTTGAATTCCAGCTGCTCTTGCTGGGTGGAATTTTTGTACGGAGTCAGGCGGAAAAGGGGATCCTCCTCCCCTGCCAGCAAGGCGTCAGTCACCGCGCTCGTCAGCAGACGGCTGAGTTCCTTTTCCTTGGACAAGCGGACCTCTTCCTTGGTCGGGTGGACGTTGACGTCGACCAAGAGCGGATCGGCCTCAATCGCGACGACCGCGATCGGGTACTTCTTGCCGGAAAGCTTGGTCCCGTAGCCGTCCAGCAGGGCTGAGGCCAGGGCATAGTTCTTAATGTAGCGGCCATTCAGCAGAATGGAGATAAAGTTCCGGCTGGATCTGGACAATTCCGGCTTGGAAACCAGGCCGTAAACCGTGAAGTCGGGGTCTTCGCTTTCAATCTTGACCATCTGCTCAGCAACTTTGCGCCCGTAAATGTTGGCCACATCCTGCTGGAGGTTGCCGTTGCCGGAAGTGCGCAAAAGCACCTTGCCTTCGCTGGTCAAAGTCAGGCTGATTTCAGGGTGGCCCAAGGCGATCCGGTTGACGATGTCGACAATCTTCATGAGCTCCGTTCTGGGGCTCTTCAAGTACTTCAATCTGGCTGGCGTATTGTAAAACAGGTCGCGGACCGTAATCTTGCTCCCCTTGGCGCTGCCCGCGTCTTCTTGGAAAGTCTTGGCCCCGCCGGCAAAGCCGGCTCTGGTGCCCAATTGTCCGTCCGTTGACGTCAGAATCTCCACGTGGGCAACGGCGGCAATTGAGGCCAGGGCTTCGCCTCTAAAGCCCAAGGTCGCGATATTGAACAGGTCATGCTCATTGGCAATCTTGCTGGTGGCGTGGCGCATAAAAGCCAAGTCAATCTGGTCAGGCGCGATCCCTGTCCCGTTGTCCTGGACGGCGACTTCCAATAGTCCGGACTTCTTGACTTCCACCCTGATCCGCGTGGCTTGGGCATCGATGGCGTTTTCCACCAGCTCCTTGACCACGCTGGCCGGCCGCTCGATGACTTCGCCGGCCGCAATCTGGTTGGTCAGGTTTTCGGATAGTTCATGAATCTTGGCCATAGTCTGCTCAGCCCTCATCCTTTAATTTCTTCTGCCAGTCAGCCACCAGCTGCATGACTTCCAGCGGGGTCTGCTCATTCAAGTCCACCTGGCTGATCTCATCCAGCAGATCCTGGCGGCTTTCCGCCAGTGGATCCGGCTCGCTGACCTCTGGAGCTGGGGCAAACAGGCTCAGCTGCTCAGCCACTGGCTCATTGATCTCCCCTGCTCCTTGGGCCTCCAGGCGTTTAAGCATGGTAGAGGCGTCCCGCAGCACCTTCTTGGGCAGACCAGCCAGCTTGGCCACGTGAATCCCGTAAGACTGGTCGGCTGGGCCGGGCAGGATCTTGTGCAGGAAGATCAGCTTGCCATTTTCTTCCGTGGCCCCAACGTGAATGTTCTTCAAGTGCGGCAAAGTCTGGTCCAGGTCGGTCAGCTCATGGTAGTGGGTGGCAAACAGGGTCTTGGCCCCAACCTTGTCATGCAGGTACTTGATGATCGCGCCGGCCAGGGCCATCCCGTCGTAAGTGGCGGTCCCGCGGCCAATTTCGTCAAACAGGATCAAGGACCTTGGCGTCGCGCGCTGCAAGGCTTCATTGGCCTCGCTCATTTCAACCATAAAGGTGCTCTTGCCGGAATACAGGTCGTCAGCGGCACCAATTCTGGTAAAGATCTGGTCAAAAATCGGCAATTGGGCCGAATCAGCCGGCACGAAGGAGCCGACTTGGGCCATAATGGCAATCAAAGCGGCTTGGCGCATGTAGGTGCTCTTGCCGGACATGTTCGGGCCGGTAATCAAGTAGATGCTGGTATCCTCATCCATCTCCAGGTCGTTGGGGATATAGTTGCCGGCGCCCAGAACGTTTTCAACGACCGGGTGGCGGCCGTTCTTGACTTCAAGGTCCTGCCGGTCCACGAAGACTGGCCGGCAGTAGTTCTTCTCTTCTGCTACCTTGGCAAAAGCCACGCAGACGTCCAAAGCAGCCAGCTGGCGGCCCAAGGTCTGCAGCTGCGGAATATGCTGCTTGATCGCGTCGCGCAGCTGAACGAACAATTCATGCTCCAGGTCCGTTGACCGGCTTTCCGCTTCCAGGATCAGGCTTTCATGCTCCTTCAATTCCGGCGTGATGTAGCGCTCGGCGTTGGTCAGGGTCTGCTTTCTCGTGTAGCGGTCTTGCGGCACCTTGGAGACGTTGCCCTTGGAGACTTGGATGAAGTAGCCAAAGACCCGGTTGTAGCCGATCTTCAAGTTGTCGATGCCGGTCCGCTGCCGCTCAGCCAGCTCTTCTTGGGCCAGCCACTGCTTGCCGCCGTTCATGACCTCACGGTACTTGTCCAGCTCCTCGCTGACGCCGGCCTTGATAATGCCGCCATCAGTGCTGGAAACCGGCGGGTCATCGACGATCGTGTTCTGAATGGTCTCCGCGATTTCACCCAAAGGATCGATTGCCTGCCCATAGCTGGCCAAGACCTCATTGCCTGACTCGCTCAAGGCCTGGAGAATGGCCGGGACGGCATTTAAGGTCCGGGACAGCTGCAGCAATTCGCGCGGGTTGACGCTGCCAAAAGCAATCCGCCCGCTGAGCCGCTCCAGGTCATAGACGCCCTTCAAGGCATCGACGATATTTTCCCGGCTGAAGTATTCATCCAGCAGGGCCTGGACCAAGTCTTGCCGGCGCTTGATCTTCTCTTGGCTCAAGAGCGGCCGGCTCAGCCACTGCTTAAGCAGGCGGCCGCCCATGGCGGTACTGGTCTTATCCAGGACCCAGAACAAGGAGCCCTGCTTTTTGCCGGTCGTGGCTGACTCGGTCAATTCCAGATTCCGCTGGACGGTGTTGGACATCTGCAGGTACTGGCCGACTTCAAAGCTTTCAGCTGCCTGCAAATGGGCCAGGCTCCGCTTCTGGGTTGCCAAAAGGTAGACCACTAGCTGCCTGGTCGCGGCTCTTTCCAGGGAGTCGGTCAGATTCTGCTCAGCATAAGAAATTTCAGCATGCTCCCCAGCAAGCTCTGCCGGCACGGAGATGGTAATGTTGGACTTTTGCAGGCTTTCGCGTTCATCCTGCTTCATCTGCCCGTCAAAAACCACTTCCCTGGTTCTTAAGGACAGGAGCTCATTGAAAACCTCAGCGAACCGCTTGACGTGGGTGGCAAAAATCTCCCCCGTGGACAAGTCGCTGTAAGCCAGGCCATAGCCGCTCTTCTTGGCAATGACGCTGGTCAAGTAGTTGGCTTCTGCCCCGTCTTCCGGGCCTGAAGCCATGCGCGTCCCAGGCGTGACCAGCTGGATAATCCCCCGCTTGACCATTCCCTGGGCCTTCTTGGGGTCTTCCAGCTGCTCACAGATCGCCACCTTGTAGCCCTTTTCGACCAGGGTGTTGACGTAGGAGTCAACGGCCATGTGCGGCACCCCAGCCATTGGGATCGGATTGGCTGACTTATTGGACCGGTGGGTCAGGGTCAGCTCCAGAATCTGCGAGCCCTTGACCGCGTCGTCTTCATACAATTCGTAAAAGTCCCCGACCCGGTAGAAGAGAAAGGCATCCGGGTACTGTTCCTTGATTTTGTAGTATTGCTCCATCATTGGAGTCGTGGCTTTCTTTGGCATTAAAGATCTCCCTCACGTAATTCAGTTGCCTTCTATTATACATTATTTTTCCAAACAAACGTTTATCCCGCCAACAGCAAATCCAAAAACGACAAAAAGAGCCTAGCCCAGGGCTAAGCTCTTCTTGCAGTAATTCTTTGTCTTGTTGTCTTTTCAGTCAGTTTACATCATCCCTGGTTGAGCGCCAGCGGCAGGAGCTTCTGGCTTGTCTTCTGGGATTTCAGCCACGACAGCTTCAGTGGTCAAAAGCAGGCTGGCAATTGAAGCAGCGTTTTGCAAAGCTGAACGGGTAACCTTGGTTGGGTCGATGATCCCTTCGTCAATCATGTTGACGTATTCGTCATTTGCAGCGTTGTAGCCGACTTCTGGGTCAACGTGACGCAGGTGTTCAACGACGACTGAGCCGTCCTTGCCGGCGTTTTGGGCAATTTGACGAACAGGAGCGGTCAAAGCCTTCAAAACGATGTTGATCCCGGTTTGTTCGTCTGGGGTCTCACCCTTGACTTCGCTTACGGCCTTTTCAACGTTGACCAAAGCAGTACCACCACCGGCTACGTAGCCTTCGTCAACGGCCGCGCGGGTAGCGTTCAAGGCGTCTTCAACCCGGTAGCGGCGTTCCTTCAATTCAGTTTCAGTTGCGGCACCAACGTGAATGACTGCTACACCGCCGACCAATTTAGCCAAGCGTTCTTGCAGCTTCTTCTTGTCGAAGTCGGAAGTAGTAACTTCGATTTGCTTTCTAATGGTGTCAACGCGTTCTTGGATGGCTTCCTTTGAGCCTGAGCCGTCAACGATCGTGGTTGAGTCCTTAGTAACCGTTACGCGGCGGGCTTGACCCAATTGTTCAAGCTTGGTGTCCTTGAGTTCCAGGCCAAGGTCGTCTGAGATGACCGTACCGCCAGTCAAGGCAGCGATGTCAGCCAGTTGTTCCTTGCGGCGGTCGCCAAAGCCAGGAGCCTTAACGGCAACGACGTTGAAGGTCCCGCGGATCTTGTTCAAGACCAAGGTTGGCAAAGCTTCGCCAGTTACGTCGTCAGCAATGATCAAGAGGGCACGGCCTTGTTGAACGATGCCTTGCAGCAATGGCAGAATGTCTTGGACATTGGAGATCTTCTTGTCAGTAATCAAGATGTATGGGTTTTCCAAGTCGGCTTCCATCTTGTCGTTGTCAGTTACCATGTATTGTGACAGGTAGCCGCGGTCGAATTGCATCCCTTCAACGACGCTCAATTCAGTTTCAATCCCGCGGGAGTCTTCGATGGTGATGACGCCGTCGTTGCCGACCTTTTCCATGGCGTCAGCGATCAGGTTGCCGACTTCGCTTGAAGCACTTGAAATAGAAGCAACTTGGGCAATTTGGTCCCGGCTGGAAACTTCGTGGCTGTTCTTGTGCAATTCGTCTACGGCAGCCTTGGTGGCCTTTTCAATCCCGCGGCGGATGCCAACTGGGTTAGCCCCGGCAACGACGTTCTTCATGCCTTCTTGAACGATTGCTTGGGTCAAAACCGTAGCCGTCGTCGTACCGTCACCGGCGATGTCGTTGGTCTTTGAAGCAGCTTCCGCAACCAGCTTGGCGCCCATGTTTTCGTAGTGGTCTTTCAATTCAATGGCCTTGGCGATGGTTACGCCGTCATTGGTGATGGTTGGGTTGCCGTAGCTTTGTTCCAAAACTACGTTTCTGCCCTTAGGCCCCAAAGTGGTCTTAACCGTGTTGGCCAGCTTGTCAACCCCGTTTAAAAGTGAACGTCTTGCGTCTTCTGAAAACTTAATGTCTTTTGCCATCTTTTATCTGCACTCCTTAAATTACTTAACGATTGCCAAAATGTCTTTTTCGTGCAATACCAAGTATTCTTGGCCTTCATACTTAACCTTGGTGCCAGAGTACTTGTCGTATACGACTTCATCGCCCTCTTGGACGGTCATAGGAAGCTTGCTGCCGTTTTCAGCATAAGCGCCAGCACCTACGGCAACAACCTTGCCTTGGGTTGGCTTTTCCTTAGCGTTGGAAGCAAGTACGATGCCACCAACGGTTTGTTCTTCTTCTTTCTTAACTTCAACGATCACGCGATCTCCAATTGGTTGTAACACGTTTGTCCCTCCTGAAATAATAGTCTTAATCAAAGTGTTTAGCACTCTTGTTTTCCAAGTGCTAACTTACAAGTATGATAATAAGCCCTTTTTGCAAAGAATGCAAGAAAAAAATAGCACTTTTTAGCTTCGAGTGCTAAAAAGTGTCATTTGCCTATTTATTTTGCTCATTTTCAGCCTGTTTTTCGGCCAGCTGGTCGGAGTCAAGGAAGTAGATCAAAGTCTGCAGCTCCGTAGCCAGGTCCACGTTCTGGACCCGCACGCCGCTTGGCGCAGACAAACGGATCGGGGTAAAGTTCATGATCCCCTTGATGCCAGCTTCAATCATTTCATCCGCCGTCTTTTGAGCCGTGGACTGGGGAACGGTCAGGATCGCGATGCGGATCTGCTGGTCAGCAATCTGCTTCTTCATTTCCTCCATGGAGTAGACCGGCACGCCCTGCATGATCTTGCCGGTAATCTCGGGGTTGATGTCGAAGGCACAGGAAATTCTGATATTGTTGCTGCGCTTGAAGTTGTAGTTCAACAGGGCATGGCCCAGATTGCCGACCCCGACCAGGGCCACGTTGGTCAAGGTGTCCTGGTTCAGAATCTTCTTGAAAAAGCTCAGCAGGTTCTTGACGTCATAGCCATAGCCCCGCTTGCCCAAGGCCCCAAAGTAGGAAAAGTCGCGCCGAATGGAGGCGCTGTCTACCTGCACTGCTTCCGCCAGTTCAGTTGAGGAAACCTTGTCTTTGCCTTCATCATTTAAGAGCAGCAAGTAGCGGTAGTAGAGCGGCAAGCGTTTTGCCGTAGCCTTGGGAATCTTAATTTTGCTCATAAAAAGCCTCCCATTTCATTTGTCTTGTGAATGTGAATCTCTAATCAATCACTTATTATAATAATAGTTTTTCCCGTCAGTTGACAAGATGCAATTTCACAATATTTGCTTTTACGCAAAAAATAGGACTTTTTTCACAAAATAAAATTCAATCTTTTTCCTTTATAATCCTACTGTATGATAGAATGTGACAAGGTGAAAAAAGATATGATAATTGCACAAGGACATGACTTGGAGCAGCGCTTTGGCGCGACTCCATTATTCAGCAACGTAAACTTTACAATTGAAAACAACGCCCGGATCGGCCTGGTCGGCCCCAACGGGGTCGGCAAGACCACCCTGCTCAAGATCATGACCGGCAAGCAGGAAGCGACCCACGGCGAATTTACGGTCAACAAGGGAATTGAGCTGGGCTATATTGCCCAGGAGCACGACTTTGACGAGTCAAAGTCCATCTGGGATGAAATGATTACGGTCTTCCAGCCCCTGATTGACCAAGGCAAGCAGCTGGAGCAGCTGCAGTACGCGGTCGCTGACCATCCAGAAGACCAGGACCTGCTCAAGAAGCTTGACCAGGCCCAATTCAGTTTTGAACAAGCCGGCGGATATACCTACCAAGCCGAAATGAAGTCCATGCTCAACGGCTTCAACTTCCCGCAGGCTGCTTGGCAAAAGCAGATTGCCAGCCTGTCTGGCGGGGAAAAGACCCGCTTGAGCTTCGTCAAGCTCCTGCTTAAGAAGCCGCCCTTGCTGCTTTTGGACGAACCGACCAACTACCTGGACCTGGACACCCTGGACTGGCTGGAAGCCTTCTTGAAGAACTATCCCGGCGCCATCGTCACGGTCTCCCACGACCAGTACTTCCTGGACCACCTGGCCACGCAGATCTTTGAGCTGAACCACGGGGCTTTGACCATTTTCAAGGGCAACTACAGCCAATACCTGGCCCAGCGCGAGCTGCGCGACCAGCAGCAGGAAGCCGCCTTTGAGAAGCAGCAGGAGGAAATCAAGCGCCAGGAAGAGTTCATTCAAAAGAACATCGTCAGAGCCTCCACGACCAAGCAGGCCCAAAGCCGCCGCAAGGCCCTGGAGAAGATGGACCTGATTGACCCGCCTAAGCATTCCGGCAAGGTCCGGATCAGCTTCAAGAGCGCCAGACCATCCGGCAAGGAGGTCTTGATTCTCAAGGACCTGACCATCGGCTACCCTGACAAGGTGATGCTGCGCGACATCGACTTCCAGATCAACAAGGGCGACCGGGTCGCGGTGATTGGGCCCAACGGGATTGGCAAGTCCACCCTGCTGAAGACGGTCGTCAAGCAGCTAGAGCCAAAAGGCGGCTCCATCAAGTACGGGGCCAGCCTGGACATTGGCTACTATGACCAGGAACTGCAGGGGCTGGACTACTCCAAGACGGTCATCGACACCATCTGGGACAAGCACCGGGACATGGATGAAAAAGATATCCGCTCCATCCTGGCCTCCTTCCTGTTCACGGCCAAGGACATCGACAAGAAGGTCAGCCAGCTTTCCGGCGGGCAAAGAGCCCGGCTGACCTTGACCGTCCTGTCAATGGAGCACGACAACTTCCTTTTGATGGACGAGCCAACCAACCACTTGGACATCGAGGCCAAGGAAGTCCTGGAGAAGGCGCTGGCCAGCTATGACGGCACCCTCCTCTTCGTCTCCCACGACCGCTACTTTATCAACCAGCTGGCCAACAAGATCGTTGCTGTCCGGGACGGCCACGCCAAGATCTATGAGGGCAACTACTCCTACTATCTGGATGAGAAGGCCAAGCAGGCCCAAGCCGAAGCAGAAAAGGCGCCAGCAGCCCCCCAGTCGCCGGTCAAGACCAGCGACAGCAAGCTCTCCTACCAGGAGCAGAAGAAGCGGGATTCAGAAAAGCGGAAGCTCCAGCGCCTGGTCGACCAGGCTGAACAGCAATTGGCCGAATTGGAAGCCAAGGAAGCCGACATCCAGCAACAGATGGCTGATCCAGCCATCGCCGCTGACTTCTCCAAGCTTGGCCCCCTGCAGGAAGACCTGACCGCGGTCCAGGAGGAATTGGAAAAGGTCAGCGCCCAATGGGAAGAAAATTCCCTGAAGCTGGAAGATTTTGCTTAATTGCTCATTTCCCATAAATTACTACTCAAAGTGCTCTATCAGTTGATATATCAACTGATAGAAGAATTCGCTGAGTTTAAGTTACAACTCAAAAAATAATATCTTAAACTTTGAAAAAGGCCGTAATAGTAGGCTTCTTAGACATTGAGTTGTAAGATCCTGGGAAATTAGCATTAATTTGTTCTTTTGGCTTACAATAAACAGGATTTGTTTTTAACAGATCCAAATCCGCAAAATATCAACATCAACAATCGATTAACGGCAAAAGGGCATCCCCAGTGAAGGGATGCCCTTTCGTTTGCTTATTGGCAAATAATTCTGAATTGTTTTTAGTTGTTTTCTGTAGCGTTCAATTATTATTTTTTGGCATTCTTACTGATAGTCTGCCGCGTATGGGAGTTCCAATGAAGGATCGGCATCCAGGTCCAGACCAGCAAACTTGCCTTCCTTGTACAGGTTGTAGGCCGCTGCCCCGATCATCGCCGCGTTGTCGCCGCACAATTTAAGCGGTGGCAGGACGACCTTCGGCGGCTGGGCCAAGTTCTTGATCTCCTGTTCCATCCGCTCGCGCAGGCCCAAGTTGGCGGCTACCCCGCCGCCCATGATAAAGGTCTTTGGCTGGTACTGCTTGATCGCCCGGATGGTCTTGGCCGCCAGGACGTCAACGACCGCGGCCTGGAAGCTGGCCGCCAGATCATACTTGTCCAGCTTCTGGCCAAGCTGGTCAGCATGGTGGCAGGTGTTGATGAAGGCACTCTTCAGGCCAGAGAAGGAGAAGTCGTAGTTGTCTTCGTCAATCATGGCTCTCGGGAAATTGAAAGTATCCTTGCCCTGGTGAGCCCACTGGTCAATGGTCTTGCCGGCTGGGTAGTTGATGCCCAGAACCCGGCCGATCTTGTCATAGGCTTCCCCAGCCGCGTCATCACGGGTATCGCCCACAATTTCAAAGTGGGTTGGATCCTTCAGCAAGACGATTTCAGTATGACCGCCGGAAACCTGCAGGGCCAAGGCTGGGTATGCGATCGTGTCTGCCAGCTGGCCGGCCGAAATGTGGCCCATGATGTGGTCCACGGCGATCAGCGGAATGCCTGTCGCCATTGAAGCGGCCTTAGCGGCGTTGATCCCGATCAGCAAGGCCCCAACCAATCCTGGCCCGTAAGTGACGGCGATCGCGTCAATGTCTTGCCAAGTGCAGCCGGCTTCAGCCAAAGCTTCCCGGGTAATCTGGGTAATCACTTCAATGTGGTGGCGGCTGGCCACTTCCGGAACCACCCCGCCAAAGCGGGCATGGCTCTTGATTTGGGTGGCCACGACCAGGCTCTCGATCTCTGAGCCGTTCTTGACGACTGAGGTTGAGGTTTCATCACAGGAGCTTTCAAAAGCCAGGATGCGAATGTCTTTCTTCTCGTTCAAATTCATTGCTTCTTTCTTCCTAAGTACATGATCATTTCCAAGGCGTCCATCGTTGACCCGTCAAGATGGGTATAGTAGCCTTCGCGCTTAAAATTGTCCTCAAAGCCCAAATGCCGGTAGACAGCGATTGCCCGCTGGTTGTCAACCGCGACCTCCAAAGTCAGGCGCTTGTAGCCGGCGGCTTTGGCCAGGTCGATCATCAAGCGGAGCAGGCAGCCGGCTACCCCCTGTCCTTGCCTGGCCGGAGCGACGGCAACAAAGGTAATGTGGGCCTGAACATAGCCAAAGCGCATGCCAATGGCAGCGGCCAGCTGGTCGCCGGCATAGCAGGCCAGATACAGGCAGTTTGGCTTGGCCAATTCTCTTTTAAAAGCCTCCCCATCCCAAGGGGTCGCTCCATCATAGTCTTCAGCTTCCAGGTACAGGAGCTGGCTGATCTGGCGGCGACTGGCCTCAGCCTGCCTGATCTGATAGGCCTGGCCCTTGATAATGACCTGGCGCGGCTTAAATGGCGCGACGTGCGGCGTAAACAATCCCATTTGGATCAGCTGTCTATACTTCTTCGACGTATTCGCTGTCAGGCGCGAAAGCTTGGCCGGTCTTCTTGTGCCAGTCATATTCAGCCTGGGTCCGGCGCAAGTAGTTCGGGACGGCCTGGTCAGGATCGATTGGCGCGGCTTTGGCCGCGAGGCGGCCAACCTGGCCGGCGTGCAGCAGGTTCTCGTCTCCGCTGGCAAAAATCAGCTCGCGGTCAGCCAGCTGGTCTTTGATCATTTCCATGTACTTGCTAAAGTCGCTGCCGAGGAAGATGAGCTTCTTGTCCTCCTGGTCCTTGAGCTGGTTCAAAAGCTCGCTTAAAGCATAGTGGCCGTCTGGAATGACTGCTTCAGCCTGACGGTAGGCGCCAGCGAAAAAGTTCTGGTTGCGGGCGTCAAGCGCGGGCACGACCAGGGCCTCCTGGCCGGCAAAGTTCTGGGCCAGGGCCTGCAGGGTTGAAATTCCCACCAAGTCCTTGCCTAAAATGCTGGCAAACATCTTGGCCGTGGTCAAGCCAACCCGCAGGCCGGTATATGAGCCCGGCCCAATGGCAACGGCGAAGCGGTCAATGTCTTTCAAGGACAGGCCCTGCTCTTGCAGCAGCCTGTCGATGTCGGGATCAAGGTCAACGCTGTGGTTGCGCTTGTTTGGCTCGACCGTTTCACTGATAATCTGTTCATCGTCATTCAAGGCTACGCTCAAGTCGCTGGTGGCCGTTGAAATGCTCAAAATCTTCATTAAATGGAATCCCCAATTTCTAACTTATTTTCTCAATCTGGCGTCAACGCGTGA
Source organism: Lactobacillus sp. 23-2 (assembly GCF_044902225.1). Classification (NCBI taxonomy): domain Bacteria; kingdom Bacillati; phylum Bacillota; class Bacilli; order Lactobacillales; family Lactobacillaceae; genus Lactobacillus; species Lactobacillus sp. 23-2. The sequence continues at coordinate 38,808 of NZ_JAOQBX010000009.1, forward strand.
CAGGGCCTGCAGCACAAACCAGGTCACGACCATTTGAATCCAAGGAGCAATCATTTCCTTGACGATTCTAACGCCCAAAGTCTTCATAAATGGCATGTTGTACATGATGTGCAGCCACAAGGTGTTCATCCCAATGTTGCAGACGATCGTAACCATGATAGTGGCCGCGATGACCCGCCAAATCTGAACAGGCTTCTTGTAGAAGAAGAAGCCGTAGATCATTGGCCCAACGGCAGCCGTCAGCGTAAAGCCGATGAAAAAGCCGCCCATGTTGCCAAAAATAGCTGAATTGACCAGGTCGCTGATCGCACCGCCGGCAAAGCCCCAAAGCGGCCCAAACAAGTAGCCCAGCATGACGCTGCCGATAAAGCCCAAGCCGACTTGGAGCAGCTGGCTCCCGACCGTAAACTTGCCCAGGATGATCTTGATGGCAATCACCATGCCCAGCAGAATTACGTCGCGCAATTCCAGCTTGGCGCCAAACTTAACTTTGCCCAAAGTCTTTGATTCAGTCTTCAATTTGTAAATCCTCCGTGAATAAAACCGTGGCTATCGATAAATCAGAATCAAGCCTTATTAAAGCACAAAAGCGACTTTAAATCATAAAGACTTGCGCCAGGCTATCTCACAAAGGGCCATGTCGTCTTCGCCCACCTTGATCAGGTGCTGGGACAGGCACTCTTCTTGGCTGGTCCGCGTGAACTTCAGCCAGCTTTGGGCCTCATCCCCGTACTGCACTTCCTTGTCAAAGCGCAGGTCAATCCGCACGGGCACGTGCTGATTTAAAAAGTCCCGCGGCAAGGTATCAACGATCCAGTCAAAGTAGCGGCCATTGTTCATGTGGTGGTTGGTGTCTAGGTCATAATAGCGGACCCGGTAGACGTGGGAGGAGTCATACGCTTCCAGTGGCCGCAGGCGCTTAAAGCGCGGCAGTTTGGCCAGCTTCGGCGCTCCAATCCCCTTGACCAAGTCTGGGTCCGTCGGCAGCATCTTGCGCAGCTTAAGGTCAAACAGAACCCACTGGCTACGCACCGTCAGCAATTCGTTGCCTTCAAGGTCCTCCATGCCAAAGTCCCGGTAGCAGAGAAAGCGGTTGTAGCCAGCCGCCTCTGTCCAGGCCTTGACCGCCTCCAGGGCTTTTGGCAGACGCTTGACGTGGAACTCATACTGGGTGACGACCCAGCCGCGTCCCTGCTCATTCATGGCCTTGGCGCTGCCTAGAGTATTGGCCAGCTGGGCTTCGGAAACCTCCATCAGCATGTTGATCATGGTCGTCAGCTTTAAGCGCTTGGTCTCATCGCAGTCATCATACTGCACCCGGTAATCCTTGTAAAACTTCATTGCATGCCTCATCTTGATTGCAATCTAATCTTTAGTTTAGCACAAGCCAAAAGCACTACTTCTGGTGGTAGCGGTCATAAAGCTCGTTTTTGGAAACCTTGTTCTCCTTGGCCACCTGCTTGATGGCGTCCTTCTTGGACACGCCCTTTTCAGTCAGCTCCTGCACCAGCTTGACCAGGTCATCCCAGCTCAGGGCTTGGACTGCTTCAGTGGCCGGAGCAACGAGCACGACGAATTCACCCCGGGGAGCGACTTCCTGGAAGTGGTCCAGCACTTCCTGAATCCTCCCGCGAACGAATTCTTCATGAATCTTGGTCAATTCCCGGGCACATACGATCTGCCGGTCCGGGCCAAAAACCGCCGCGGCCGTTTCCAAGGTCTTGACCAGGCGGTGGGGCGCCTCATAGAAAATCGAGGTGGCCATGGCCTGCTTCATCTGCTCAAAATAGGGCTTTTGCTGGCTGCTCTTGCGCGGCAAAAAGCCATAGTAGGTAAAGGGCTGGGCGTCAAAGCCGGAAGCGATCAAGGCCGTCGCGAAAGCGGACGGACCTGGCAGCGGAACGACTGGAATGTCGTTTTTGATGCATTCCTGGACCAAAATAAAGCCGGGATCAGAAATGACCGGCATTCCGGCATCACTGATTTCGGCAATCACGGCCCCTTCCCGCATCAACTTGATGAGCTCTGGCGCCTTTTCCTTGGAGTTGAACTTGTGGAAGGCCACCATCTTGTTGTGGATGCCCAACCGGTCCAGCATGATCCCGCTGGTCCGGGTGTCTTCGGCGGCGATATAGTCAGCTTGCTGCAGGACCTTCTTGGCCCGAATGGTCATGTCCTCCAGGTTGCCGATTGGCGTTGGCACCAAGTAGAGCTTGCCTGCCTGTTCATCCCCGTAGCTGCTTTGAATCTGCATTATTTGTGACCTGTCTTCTTTCCAAAATTATCTAAAATGTCCAGGCAAAACATGCAATCGGCGCTTGGATCCTTGTGGGTGCCATAGTACATGTTGCAGATATGGTAACCCGACTTGTAGATCTGCTTCAAGGTTTCAATGCCGCTTGGCGTCTTGCCCTCATGCTCCGGACGGTTGACGGACATCTTGTCCAGTTTCTCGCGCAGGAGCTGGTTTTCAACTTTTAATTCCGTGTTTTCCTTCAGCGTCTCCAGCACTTCCTGCTGCAGGGAAGAGATGCTCTTCACCATGCGCTCCATCTGCTGCTGAAGCTGCTGCAATTTTGAATATGGATCCATTCCGTTACCTGCCTTCATTTCTGCCGCTGCAAGGCCAAATAGTCCAAGCTGCTTAAAAAGTTCACGTTGCTCTGCCGCATCTGGTCGATTTTCATCAAGTCGGTCAACAGGCTGGCCGCGACCGGCCGCAGGGCAGCCTGGTCCAGGTCCTCGTCGGCCCAGCGCTTGAGCATGATCCAGACGTACTTCTCCAAGACCCCGCTGGCCTGCTTCTGCTTCTTGACGCTGGCCGCCAGCTGGTGGGCCGTAATCAGCGAAAGCGAATCCTGCCCCTGCAGCTCTTGGTAAAAGGACTTAAGCTGACGGTCAAAAGCCGCGGTCTCGCCCAGCTGGTCGATTTCCTCCTGGCTGAGCCCGTTCTCCAGCAAGAAGCTGGTCCGGTCGCTGACCTGAACCTGGCTGAAATTGATGATCTGCGTTCTTGACTTGACCGTTGGCAGAATCTGGTTGACGTTATTGGCCACCAGAAAAGTAATCACCGGGGCGATCGGCTCTTCCAGGAGGTTGAGCAGACCGTTGGCGGCCGGCAGGGTCAGGGCTTGGGCATGGTTAATGATGAAAAAGCGGTAGGTTCCTTCCGCGGGCCGCTTCATCAATTCCTGCTTCAATTCCCGGACCTGGTCAATTGAAATGGTCTGCCGCTTGTCCGGCACGTCAACCAAGCGGATGTCGGGGTGGTTGCCTTCCAAGATCCGCCGGCAGTTGGCACAGGTTCCATCTGGCTTCTGGACGCCCATGCAGTTCAGGTAGCAGATCAGCCAATAGGCCGTGTTGACCGCCAGTTCCTCGTCATTGCCTGCCAAAAGGTAAGCATGCGAGAGCTGGTCCTTGTCAGCGGCCTGCTTGAGCAATTGAGCCTGGTCCTGGCCCACCTTCTTGATGTCAATCATCAGAACTGCTCAAAGCGGTCAACCGGCAGGACAAAGACCGTGGCCCCGCCCACAGTAATGTTGACCGGCTCGATCTGCTGCTCAAAGGAGATTCCCGGGTGCAGGCCCGGCGTAATCAATTCCTCGCGCTGCTCAGAATGCTTCTTGATCACGCTTAGGACTTCTTCAACCTTGTCGTCGGCAATCCCGACCAGGAAAGTGGTGTTGCCTTCCCGCAAAAAGCCGCCCGTTGACGACAGCTTGGTCGCCCTAATGTTATGATCGACAAATGCCGCCTGCAGGCGGCTGGCGTCTTCTGACTGCACGATGGCGATAATCATTTTCATAAGCAAATCCCCCTTGTCTGGCAAGCCTGTCTGGCAGGCCTGCTTCTTACTTTTCAAAAATCTCTGGTAAGGTGCTTGCAATTAGTTTAACACTTGCCGCCACGACTTGTGGCAATTCCTGACTGGCATCCACCAGCTTGACCCGGTCTGGGTGCAGGGCGTTGACTTCCTGGTAGCCAGCATAGACCTCTTGGTGAAAGGCCAGCTTTTCCTGCTCCAGGCGGTCTTCCGTGCCTGCTCTTGCCCGGCTGATGCGGGCCAGGCCAAGGCGCGGGTCAAGATCCAAAAAGATCGTCAAATCCGGCTGCAGGTGGCCCGTCGCGAAGTCGTTGATCGCCTGCACCTGCTCGATGCCCAGGCCCCGCCCCTTGCCTTGATAAGCCAGGGATGAGTCAACGAAGCGGTCGGAAATTACCAGGTCCCCGCGCTTCAAGGCCGGCTCAATGATCTCGCTGACGTGCTGAGACCGGCTGGCCGCGTAAAGGAGGGCCTCAGTCTTGGCGTTCATTTCCGTGTTGGCGGGATCCAGAATGATCTGGCGGATCTTTTCCGCGATCTTGGAGCCGCCGGGCTCTCTGGTCACCAGAATCGGCCGCTTGCAGGAAGCTTGGATTTGCTTGACGACTTCATTGATCACGGTCGTCTTGCCAGCGCCGTCTGGGCCTTCAAAAGTAATAAAATATCCTGTCATTTTGCTGCATATTCCTTCCGATATTCTACGTTCTATTTTACAGAACTATCGCTAGTATTTACAGTCATATCTTGTACCAAATCTAGGGGGTTGGTCCAAAGGACAGGAAAAAACTCAATGTTATTATGGCAGTTAGGGACTTTTGAGCTTCAGCAGCTTGCTGCTGTGATTTGAAATACATAAAAAAGGCTTCCAGAAGTTTTTCACTTCTAGAAGCCTTTAATTATTCGTTAGAGATATTCTGCTCCCGCTCAATCATTGGGAAATCGCGTTGGTCACGCCGGTGTAGCTCGCGTGCCGGTAGCGGGCTTCATCGTACAAGAAGGCATACTCTGCCCGCAATACCTTGTCAGTGATGATGTTGTCGTCAGACATGTCCAGGGTGGTATTGTCCAGGCCTTTGTTCAGGCTGATTTCCTGCTGGATCTTCTCCACCGCGGCCATCAATTTGGCATCTTCTGCTTGCTTGATCTTGTCGGATCTTCTTTTTGACATCAGAGTTCCGTCCTTCCTTGTACCGCGCGCTTGAGCGTGATCAGGTTGGCATATTCAATGTCAGAGCCAACGGCCAGGCCGGCCGCCAAGCGCGTCACCTTGATTCCGGCCGGCTTGATCAGCCGGCTGATATACATTGAAGTCGATTCGCCTTCAGGCGTTGAATTCAAGGCCAGGATGACCTCCTTGGCCGCGTCGTTCTTCTGCAGGCGGACGATCAGCGACTTGATGTTGATCTCTTCCGGCCCAATCCCGTCCATCGGCGACAAAACGCCATGCAGCACGTGATACAAGCCGTTGTACTCGCCCATGTTCTCAAAAGCCATGACGTCCTTGGGCTCTTCCACCACCATGATCGTTGACCGGTCGCGGTTGGGATTGGTGCAGATCTCGCAGGGGTCATGCTCAGTGATGTTGCCGCAGACTGAACAGGTCGTCAATTTCTGCTTCACGTCCACCAGGGCCTCTGAAAATTCCTTGACGTCGCCCTCAGGCATGTCCATCACGTAAAAAGCCAGCCGGGTCGCGGTCTTTTCCCCGATCCCGGGCAGCTTCATGAATGAATCGATCAAATGGGCAATGGGCAATGGGTACTGCAAATTACATCAGGCCTTTCGTGTACTTGCCTAAGCTGGCTTGGGTAGCTTGGTCGATTTGGGTCAAGCCCTTGTTGACGGCGTCAATGATCAAATCCTGCAGCATGTCAGGGTCGTCCGGGTCAATGGCGTCCGGCTTGATGGCGATCTCCTTCAAGTGCCGGTCACCGGTGAAAGTGGCAACCACCATGTCGTCAGCTGACTTGCCAACGAATTCCTGCTCAGTGATGGTCTGCTGTTCTTGGGCCATCTGTTCTTGAAGCTTCTTGGCTTGCTTCATCATTTGTTGCATGTTCATGCCGCCCATGCCTGGGAAAGCTGGTCTTCTACTCATTGTAAATTACTCCTTTTATGACAATATTTTAGCGCTAATCCGGACTTTTCCTAGAGCAAAAAGCCCGGTTTTTGCGATTTTTTGCAATATTTACGAATCGTTAATCTTTTACCTGAACCAGGTCGCCGAAGACTTCCCGGGCCTTGTCCACGACATCGGAATTATCTGGCTCCACTTCCGGCTCTGCTTCTGCCGGTGCTTCCGGCGGCACGGGTCCTGTTTCCGCAGCCGTTGCCTCTGCAGCTGGCTGCTCGGCTGGCGAATCAGCTGGGGCCGGCTTCTTCTTGGCGAAGTGCTCCTTGATAAAGGCTTGGCGGATGCTTGGCCATTCTGCTTCCTCGACCAGGGCCAAGGTCCATGGGGTCTTGGTGAAGCGCTCCAGCAGGTCCTTCAGCTCGGTCAAAAAGCCGTCTGGGTCATGACCGACCTGCCAAGCATCGTTCTTGACCTTCAGCAGCATCTTTCCGTTCCCGGCCGCGATTGGCTCCAGGAATTTCAAGGCTGCCTGGTCTGGCCCCGTCAATTCCGACGGCAGGTCCCGCTCCCACAAGTTCTTGGCTTCTTCCAAGTCAGCCCGGGTCGCGGCGGCTAAAACGGCATTGACGTCCGCGCTTGAGGACTTGAAAGACCGCGGACTTGGGGCAGCCGCCTTGCCTTGGCCGAGCTGGGCGCGGCTGCTCAAGAGTTCCTGCTTCTTCTTGTCGTCAAACAAGGTCTGGTTAAGCCTGAAGACATGATTTGGACTCAGGCTGCCCCCGCCATTCGCCCGCCCTTGGCTAAGGTGCGCGACTTGCTGGCTCAAGGCCTGCACCTGCTGGGTCAGCTGGTCGACCTGCTGGGCCAGTCTTGGGTCAGCGGCGGCTACGGCCACTGATCCTTGGCTTTGGGCCGGCTCCTTTTGCACGCTTTGGCCGCTGGCAGCCTTGACCAGGAAGACGTCCAACGGAATCTGCTGCTGGTTGGTGAAGCGGAGGTTGTTCAAGGCATCGTTGGCCTGGTCGATCACCTGGTAAAAGCGCCCTTCCCGCACCTGCAGCAGGGTCTGGTAGAAGTCTGGGGTCAAGAAGTTCCCGCTGTCCTGCTGGGTCTTGACCGCCAGCAGCCCTTCCGTGGCCAGGTTGATGATTTCGCTTAAGATGTTCTGGGGACTGGCCCCGTCCTTGGCCGCCTCCTTGGCTAAGGTCAAGGCGCTGGCCGCGTCTTCCTTAAAAAGGGCCAGCAGGATCTTTTCGATCTGCTCTCTGGCGGCAAAGCCGGTGATTTCCAGGGCATCCTGGTAAAGCAGCTGCTCTTTTTCAAAGGACAGCAGCTGGTCCAGGATGCTCAAGGCGTCCCGCATCCCCCCGTCAGCGACTTGGGCAATGACGGACAGGGCCTTGTCCTCATACTTGATCCCTTCCTGATCCAGGATGTATTTCATCCGCTTGACCAGGTCCTGCTTGGAGATGCGCTTGAAGTTGTAGCGCTGGGTCCGGGAGATGATCGTGGCCGGCACCTTCTGCAGCTCGGTCGTGGCCAGGATAAAGACCACGCTCTCCGGCGGCTCTTCCAAGGTCTTCAAGAGGGCGTTGAAGGCTGACATGGTCAGCATGTGGACTTCGTCGATGATGTAGACCTTGCAGCGGCCCTGGTTGGGACTGTAGCTGACCTTGGACAAAAGGTCGCGGATGTCCTCCACGCTGTTGTTGGAGGCCGCGTCAAGTTCCAGAATGTCCGGCATGGCCCCTTCGTCAGCCGCCTTGCAGTTGGCGCATTCGTTGCAGGGCTCCCCGTCCTGCAGATTCAAGCAGTTCAAGGCCTTGGCAAAAATCTTGGCACAAGAGGTCTTCCCCGTCCCCCGGGGACCGGCGAACAGGAAGGCGTGCGAAACCTTGCCGCGCTTGATCGCGTTCTTCAGGGTATCAGTAATAGCCTCTTGGCCGACGACCGCGTCAAAGGTCTGGGGCCGCCATTTCCGGTAAAGAGCTTGATATGCCATTCTCTTTGCTTGCTCCTTTGCTTGCGATTAAAAAAGCTCCTAGCTCCGAGGAGCTAAGAGCTTGTTGATTTCAAAATAAAGGGCACATGCCTGAACGACCTTAGTGCTGCTACCTTCCGGTCCTGACACGCTTCGGAAGACAAACATTGCCCGACAACTATTGTATCTTAAACTGCTCCGTTTGGCAATTTTCTGAGTCATTTTCTTGGGCTTTTTTCGCTTTTTCCTTGGCCGCCTTCTGCTTGGCCCGGATCTGGCGGAAGAAGTCCTTTAAGATCTGGGCGCCCTGCTCCTTGAACAAGCCACGGACCACTGCCGGATGATGATTGAACTTCTCAACGGCAAACAAGTCCACCACGCTGCCCGCGGCGCCGGCCTTGGGGTCCATAGCCGCGAAGTAGACTTCCTTGATCCGGGAGTTGATGATGGCCCCGGCGCACATGGCACAAGGCTCAAGGGTCACGAACAGGCTGCAGTCGATCAGGCGCCAGGAGTCAAGAGCCTGGCAGGCCTGGCGGATTGCCAGCATTTCGGCATGGGCCGTCCCGTCCTCATCCAGCTCGCGGCGGTTGTAGCCCTTCCCGATCACGGTTCCGTCCGGTCCCACGACGATGGCGCCGATCGGCACCTCATCCTGGACCCGGGCCTTTTCAGCCTCAGCAAAGGCCAGCTGCATGTAGCGCTTCTTTTCTTCGCTCGTATACATCAGTTCTTCACGCTCTTTAAAATGTAGTAGCCCTTGTCCCGGGTCAAAATCTCGCAGTTGCCAAACTTGGCCTTCATCAGCTTGCGGGCACTGGGCTCGCCTTGCTTCTTCTGGATCACGACCAAGAGCAGGCCGCCAGCAGCCAGGTGCTGGGGGGCTTGCTCGATCATGGCTGACCAGATGCTCTTGCCCGCCCGGATCGGCGGGTTGGTCACGATCATGGCGTAGTCGCTTGCCGCAACTTGCTCATAGCGGTCTGAGGCAAAAATTTGGACGTTCTTGACCCCGTTGGCGGCCGCGTTGCGCTTGGCCAAGGCCAGGGCCCGCTCATTGACGTCGACCATGTCCACTTGCCGGTCAGGCCACTTTTTGGCGGCAAACAGGCCAATTGGCCCATAGCCGCAGCCCAGGTCCAGAATCTTGCCCGCTGCCGGCTCTTGCTCCAGCATCTGCTCAATCAAGACTCCTGACCCATAGTCAACCCGGTTCTTGGAAAAAACGCCGGCATCGGTGGTCAAATTCAGGCTGATCCCTTGCAAGTGGTAGTTGACCTGCTGCTCGTCATGGGCCGTGGTTGGATTTTCTGTAAAGTACTGTTCTGCCATTCTCTATTCACCTTCACTGATCTTGACGGCATCCTCGCCGTCAGTTTCCTGCACGTAGACTTGCACGTCCTCGCTGGCGGCAGTCGGAATATTCTTCCCGATAAAGTCCGGCCGGATCGGCAGCTCCCGGTGCCCGCGGTCAATCAGGACCGCCAGGGCGATCTTGGCTGGCCGTCCCTGGTCCATGATGGCGTCTAAAGCCGCCCGGATGGTCCGGCCCGTATAAAGGACGTCATCGACCAGGATGACAGTCTTGCCGGTCAAGTCGACTGGCGTTTCAAAGCTCTCCATGGCCTTTTCCTTTTCCTCCTGGCTCAAGTCGTCGCGGTAGCCGGAAATATCCAAGGAGACGACTGGCAGCTCATGCCCTTCGATCTGCTTTAAGCGGTCCGCGATCCGCTGGGCCAGATACCAGCCCCGGGTCTTGATCCCGATCAGGACCAGATTTTCCGTCCCCTGGTTGCGTTCAACGATTTCATAGCTCATTCTTGTCAAGGCCCGGCGGATGCCGTCCTTGTCCATAATCTTCTTGGTCATCGCGAGTGATCCCCTCTCTTCCTGGAATTAATTGCTGCTATTTTTGCCTGCATTAGCGAATTTATCTTTTTTGGCCTATCTATTTTAGCAAAAAACCGGGCCTTCTGCCTTACTCAGCTGGGGTCAAATTGCGCCAATTGTTCTCATAGGCGCTTTCCACCAGCTCCAGGTACTTGTCAAGGTCAAGCGAGTCCAGCAGCTGGCCGGCGGCTTCTGGGTCCAGTAAGTTGATGGCCCGGTTTTCCAGGTGCATGAACCAGGCCGGATTCAAGTTTGGAATCCGCTTGACGGCCGCCTCTCTTCCCCGGCCCAGGTTCTTAAAGCCATTGGCCTCCAGCACCAGGCGGGCGGTCTGGTCATCTTGCAGCAAAGGCTCCCCGTCCCGCTGGCGCTTTTTCTGCATGGCCGGCGTCACCTTCTTGGCCGTGGCCGCGTACAGGTGCACGGTCAAAGGCGAGTCATCCTTGCAGATGAAGACCCGGTTGTAGCGCTGCATAATCAAGGGATCCGGGCAGACTTGACTAGGGTCGTCCAAGTCAAAAGCTTCCGCCGGGTCAACCCCAAAGATGCAGCTGGCCTTTTCCCGGCTGTGGTTGGAGGCCAGCACGTTTTGGAACATCCGCAGGCGGTGGGCCGGGTCTGGAAAGGCCGCTGGAATCTTGGCCATGATCTTTTGACCAAGCTCGCGGTCAAAGTGGGCGCTCAAAGTGCCGCTGGCGGCTGCCTGGCGCAGGTATTCGCTCAAGGCCCAGTCGATGATGGCCGGATGGGACAAGGACTTGGTCGGTGAAGTGTCCTTACGGCAGGCCAGACTGGCCCCGGAAGCGGACAACACCGCGGCATCAAGGGCGGGACTGGCCAGCTCCATCCGGTTGTTGGAGTCCTTGGAAATCAGGTACAGCTCTTCCGGCTCAATCTCGACCCCGATCTGCTTGGCTTCATCAGCCAGAATTTTATCGTTCAGCCCTTTTTCCAAGACTGAGTACAGGCCATCCGTGTTGGTGGAAACGATTCTGGCCCCGTAGTAGGTCTGCGCCTGGCCAATCATGTAAGTGAACAGCTGGCCGATAATCCGCATGGAGCGAATGCGGTTGTTCATCCGGATCACCGACGGCGTATGCTCATCCCGCGGGTCAGCCGCCCCAGTGGCGGAATTCAGAATCAGTTTGGTCCCTTCCCGCTCGATATTGTACATCCGCCGCTCTTCCGGACTGGCCTTGGGATCCTTGCGAAAGACGTCCAATTCCTGCTTTCTTTGGAAGATCGCCGTGTAGCGGTCTTCCCCCAGCTTCTCGTTGTAAAAGGCATTCAGCCGGCGGAGCATGTTTGGATAGTAGGAGGTAAAGTCCTCGTGGTTGGTCAGGTCAGCGGAAGTGTAGGCGTAGCGCTCGTTTAGCTTGACCTTGCCGCCTGTCAGCTTGAAGACTGCCGGTTCTTCGTCTTTGAAGTCCTTCCAGAACTGGTCTAGCTCTTCGGGCTTAGCCGCCGACATGGCCTTGATCGTAGCCTTGCTGGTCAAAAAGGCGTTGTATTTTTCCACCCGCCCGTCTGGCAGTTCAACGGTCTTAGCCTGGCGCAGGGCCAGCGGATCAGGAAACTTGCGCTTCACGTAAGCCAAATCCGCTGTCTTTTGCTCCCAGGCCTGGTGGTCTTTTTCAAACAAGTCCCGGTTGTATTCCGACCCATGCAGGCCCCCAATTGAAAAAGTAATGTAGCAAGTCGACGGCCGGCCATCTTTTTCATAGTAAAACAAGTTGGTGTCGCCGGTCTTCAGCTGGGCCAGATCAGCCACTGGCAAGGCCTCGTCCCCGTAGTCTTCTTGGTACTCCTTGCTGGGGTTGAAGTTCTTCCCCGCGAACTGCTTGTAAAAGTCATAGACCCGGTCGAACTTCTCGCGCAGGTCAGGCTCTTTGAACAAGCCGTAGAAAAAGTCCCGGCTTTCCTCCAGGATATCGCGCTGCTTTTCGCCGGTCTTTTGGCAGACCTCCTTGGCTGGATACAGGAAGGAGACGCAGCGGCTGTCCTTCAAGCGACCATAAGGGCACAAGGTCTTGCGGGCGAAGTTGGCGGAAGTTGAGTCAATCGTCAGCCGGTCTTTTCTGACCGCTTTAGGCGAGACGTTTGGCTGATAGCTGCTTCCTTTTTCCTCATAGACCAAGTCGGGGTAGCGTTCCAGCAGGCCCTTTTTCAAAATGAACTGGCCCTGGTAGAAGGGATGCAGGAAAAGCTCCTTTAAATTGACGACGTCTGAGACATTGTAGGCAATCAAGTCAGCCAGCTCGTCTTCATTCCGCAAGTGGTCAGTCCCTGGGCGCAATTTGTCGCTTTCCAGGATCTGCCAGCCCAGCATCCCCAGCAGGCGCTTGAGACCGACCCGCCTTTGCCGCTCGTTGAGCTGGGCCACGTCGATCTGCCGTCCGCTCATGATGAAGTTCTTGGCAATCATCCCCAGCGTCTGGTCATTCCAGAGTCTGAGGCGCATGTTGCCGATGTAGCGGCCGGAAAAAAGCTCATCATTGAAGGCCCGCATGATTCTGGCGGTCGTGGGCTTGAAGCGGGACCGCTTGCCGTCTTCCCCAGGCTGCCAGACCAAGTTGAAGTAGTAGGCCAGCATGGTCAGGTCGTAGTTGCTGGAATTGTAGCCCATCAGCCATGGCGCCTTTTCCGGGCGATAGTCCGGGTCAGTGTCGCAGATGGGACGGAAGGCATCAGGAAAACTGGATTCAGCGTCTGGATCATTGACGTAATGGGCGTCAGAGACGCCAAAAGTCATGGCCAGGCGCTCGTTGGCCTTTTGCCCCTGCAGGTTCTGGTAGTAGACCTGGCCGGCAAAGTTCTGGTTCTTCTGCCGGATCCGGGCAGCCGTCATTTTCTTGAAGTCCATGCTGTCCCCGTCCATCAAGGCCGGGTCATCAACCAGGTAATAGATGTCGACGCGGCCGTCATCAGGCCGGTAGCAGGACAAGGTAAAGGCATTGGTCAGCGACTCGATGTCGTAAAAACAAGCGTTGATTCTTTCTGCCATAAGTCTTTTCCTTTCCGTTTTTATGCAAAATTCTAAGTCAATTATACTATAAGGCACCCATAAGCAAAAAAACGGGCCAGCAGCTTGCTGGCTCGCTTTTCTCAATCCAAATGCTCCTGCTTGAGCAGCTGCTCCCAGCGCTCGCTCGACATCGAGGTCACGTGGTAGTGCTTGCAGTATGGACAAAGGTAGGCCCGGATCGGCATCTTGTGCCAGTGCTCGTGGTTGATTTCCATCGAGTGCATGGCGGCTTGCTCCCGGTAGAGGAACAGATCCGCGTCAAACTTGGTCTTAAAGGCCTTCTTCCCGCTTGGGCAGGCTAGCTGCCGCTGGCGGCGGGCTTTGCGATAGGCTTTCTTGGCATGGGTTCTGGTCATGACAAATTACCCCCTTCTCTTGGGCTAACTGTGCAACTGATCCATCTGGCATGTGGCCACCATTTAGGCAAAATGCTCTCACCTTTTCACGTTAATCCTAGCACCTTTTGCAAGCGTAAACAAATATGACAATTTTTTCAACATATAAAGGAAAAAACTTTGCCAATCAGCAACGGAAAACGGGCCGGATTCTATTGTCAAATGTGCCTTTAAGTACGATAATAAAAAACGGAAAAGATCATTGTGTTATGTTCTTAGGAGGTAAAAATTGCGAAAAATTACTAAGTCTTTGCTGACTGCCCTGTCACTGGCAACCTCCGTTGTCAGCCTGGCCCCAGCAGTCAGCGCCGGCGTTGCTTCTGCCGCAGTCAAGACGACCAAGTCCATTGAATACCACGATGGCACTTACGCTGTCAGTGCTGAATTCTACGATGTCGGCAGCAACGTCAACTCAACTGAAGCCAGCCTGCTGCCAACCATGATGAACGTGGTCATCAAGAATGGCAAGCTGACCACGCTCAGCTTCAGCCTAGACAAGGACAGTGCCGTTTACAGCGACCTGACTTTAAACGGCAAGAAGGCCAAGACGACCACTGACAAGAATGGCAAGGTAACCTACACCTTTACCGGTGCCTATAAGGTCGGAAAAGGCAGCGCCAGCTTCGTCGTAAGCAGCTTGGGGACTGACGCCTTCAAGGCCGACATGGTTTTAGGGGCATTGCCAAGCAAGTCTTACACCAACATCACTACGACCAATGCCGTAGCCAAGAAGAAGGTTCAAAGAAACTCAGCCGTTTACAATAGCAAAGCCGTTCGCATCAAGGGCGTCAAGACCATCAAGGCCGGCAAGACGATTACCACCTATGGCACTTTGACCCGCGGGACGACCAAGTTCTACAAGATCTCCAAGAAGGCCAGCCAATACATCAGAGCCTCAAACGTTGACGGCAAGTACATCACCTTGAAGGTCGGCACCTTGGTCTACGACAAGAACGCCAAGGCCACCAAGGAAGGCTACAAGCCTGGCAAGAAGCTTTACGCTTACGAAAAGGTAACCCTGGCCGGCAGCAAGTTCTACCGCATCGGGACCAACAAGTACGTCCGCGCGGTCAACGCCGACGGCAAGTACATTACCTTGAAGCACGGCTCTATCGCCTACACCAAGGACTTGCAAAAGACCATGGTTTCCTACGCTGAAGGCAAGAAGCTCTACGCTTTGGCCAGTGCTGCTTTGAACAATAAGAAGTACTACCAAGTTGGCACCAACGCCTTTGTCGTTGCGGCAAACGCCGACGGGACCCAGCGGACTTTGAAGAAGAACGCTTACGTCTACAAGAAGTCCAAGGGCAAGGCTGTCCGCTCAGGCAAGACGACCTGGAAGAAGAACAGCAAGCACAAGACCTATGGCTCAGCAGTCACGATTAAAGGCAAGAAGTACTACATCGTTGCTGTTGGCAAGTACGTCGTTAAGTCCAACTTCCGTTAACCGAAAAAATCTAGAGTCAGCTCCAATGTCATTAAGCTAAGACATTGACTTTGGGCAAGGCCTTAGAACGCTCATCTAATTTAGATGAGCGTTCTTGTTTTGGGCAAGCGAATGTGGGAAAACGCCGCAGGGCAATACCTTAACTTAATGACAGTGAGTCAGCTCCAGGCTGCTTTTTGACTGAAAAGTTAAGAAGCTTAACGCAAATACATCTTTTCTTAGCTTAATGTTCATCAGATGTTCACAGACTCCGGCTATGATGTAGATACAACTTCAAAAAAAGTTGCAAAGCAAGCATTTAAACTATTCAAGGAGGTAATCGTTATGACTTTTTTATCCAAATTTATCGGTTTGACAACAGCAGTGATTCTGCTTGCATTAGGCTACCGGCAATTGGCTGAACGAGCTGTACCGGTTGCCGCCCGCCACAGACATTAAGCAGCGCTTTTTGCCACTCCCCTCTTATATTTGAAATCCATAACTGTTTGCTGCATCTATTGACTGATTTTATTTCTCATACATCATCTTATTTTCTATATTTTTAATATCTTTTCCATAGCGAATTTTCGCCCCAAAAAAGCAGCTTAGATCACGCGATCTAAGCTGTTTTGCTTGTTTATCATTTTTTACAAGTTGGCAATCCACTTCAATGAGGCGGTCAGATTTAACTTGACCGGATCACCGTACTTGGCGTCCTTGTTCAAGGCCGCCAGGTCACTGCCATCAAGGTAGTAGACGTAGTGGTAGGTTGACTTGCTCCCGCTGTCAAAAGCAACCGTGAAGACGTCATTGCCGTTGACGCCATTGGCAAAAGCGGACTTAACTTTGTCCCAGGCTGAGCTTGGGATAGCCGTGCCCTTTTCGCCGGTCAGGCTGCTTGCCAGCAGGCCATTGATCGTCTTGACGTCGGCTTCCGGCAAGACTGCTCCCGCGGTCAAAGGCTTGTCGATCGTCACGCCGTCAAGTCCCCAGACCTTGGTCAAGGCAGGAGCCGCGCTTGAAGTCGCGGACACGGAGTTCTGCTTGTCCTTGATCAAAGTTGCGGTGTAATTGGCCGTCAAAGCATCCCCGTACTTAATGCCGCTGTTGGCCTTCAGGAAGTTGGCCAGCTTTTCAGCAGCCGTCTGGCCTTCAAGCCAGTATTCCCAATGGTACTTGTTGCCGTCAGCATCGGTAAATTGGGCGCTCTTGATGGCTTCAGCCGTGCCGCTCAAGCCATTGAACAAGGCCTTCAGTGCCCCTTCGCTGATTGCGGTTCCTTTAATCCCGTTCAAGTAGACGGCCGCCGCTGAACTCAAATTGTCATTCAAGACTACGCTCTGCCCTGCCTTTAAGACATTGGCTTCTGGCAGCTTGACCCCGTCAGTCCCGTAAACGGCGCTGATCTTGTTCGTTACGGCTGAAGCCGTATTTTCTGGGGAGACATAGCCATTCAGCATGCCCTTGTAGACCAGCAATGACTGCAGCGGGTAGCCATGGTCGTCAAAAAGCCCCATGTTGTCCCAGGTTGACCCGCCCCAGGTTTCCTGGCCATTGTAATGCATTTCACTGTCAGGGGCGTAGCCGATCACATACTTGGAAGCCCAGCCAGTGCCAAAGACATTGACCAGCTGCTTGTTGTAATTCCAGCTGTTCCAACCGGCTCTGACCGCGATTTGGGCTGGCTCCCAGTAGAAGGCCCCAACGCCGCCGCCCTGAACCAGTGACTTGTAGAGGGCAGTCAGCTCATCGACCTGCCCTTGCGGGCCAACTGGATAGTCGCCTGGCGCATAGCCGATATTGTTGTGGGTGCCATCTGAGTCATTGACGTTGTTCAGCCAGCCGGTTTCCATGACGACTACCCGCTTGCCAAATTCATTTTTGGCCATTTCCTGTACCTTCAGCAGGTTGTCCGGATTGTTGTTGGCGCTGCCCCAGAATGGGTAATAAGACGTGCCCAAGTAGTCGTAGTCAACCCCGTTATTCTTCAAAACGGTCATGATCATCCGGTAGCGGTCAACGTCTGGCGATTCAAACTGAACAGCAAGCTTGGCATCCTTGTCAGCAGTTCTGACGGCCTTGGCCGCGGTTGCCAAATAGCCAGCAACGGTCGTGCCATAATCGCTTTGCCAGAACTTGTTCCAGTCGCCGCCAGTCAATTGGTCGGCATCATAGCCGAAGCAGCCCTTGGTGATTTCATTGCCGATTTGTACCATGGATGGCGCGACGCCGGCCTTGGCCATGTCGGTCAAAACCTTCTTGGTGTAAAGGGCAATGGACTCATTCAATTCAGCCTTGGACAGGTTCTTCCATGACTTAGGCAAAAGCTGCTTGGCTGGGTCAGCCCAAAAGTCGGAGTAGTGGAAGTCCAGCAGGACCTTCATCCCGTACTTTTTGGCCTGCAGGGCAGTCTTAATCAAGCTTTCCTCATCGCTGTTCCCGCCGCCGTAGCCGTTGCCATCAGCGTTGTACGGGTCGTTCCACAGGCGCAGGCGAACCCAGTTGACGCCCGCTTCCTTCAAGACGTCAAACAGGTCGGCTTCCTTGCCGTTGAAGTCATAGTATTTCACGCCGGCCTTGAGCATGGCCTGGTAGGTTGACACGTCTACCCCGCGGGCCATGTCGTCGGTCATGCCCGGGATTTTTTCAACCTTGACGCTCTCGTACTTCAAGCCGGTTTCAGTCCCGTTCTGATAGGCCGCGGTGATTTCATCCGCTGACTTCTTGCTGCTTGGGGTTTCATTGACCGCGTCATCGTGATTCCCGGCTCCTTCAGTCAGGGTTGCGGTAAAGTTGGCCTTGATGGCCTCGCCATACTTGACGCCCTTGTTGAGCGCCAAGAAGTCGGCCAGCTTGCCCGCGCTGTCTGCCCCTTCAAGCCGGTAGGCGTAGTGGTAAGTCTTGCCGGCTGCATCAGAATAGTCCGTCGTGCCGACATAAGCTGAATCATCCCCGCCGATCCCGGCTTCAATTGCGGTCAGCACTTCCTGGCTGATCTCAGTCCCGGCTGGGCCAGCCAAAAGGGCGGGCGAGATGCGGGCCAGCAGCTGCTTGCTTTCATCCGCGGTAAATGCCTGTCCGTCTTTCAGGCCGTTCTTGACGCTGACCTTGTCTTGACCGTAGACCTTGGTGACCGATGGCGTCAGGCTGGAAGCAGCCTGCTTTGGCTGGGCGACGGCTTCAACCTTGTAGATCAAGCCAGCCAAGGTGCCGTTATAGTAGCCGGCCCCAACGATGCTGCCGGCAGCGTCGGTCGTCCCCAGCTTGGCTACCAGGTCCTTGGCAAACTGGGCAGCAGTCTCGTTGTTTTTAGCAACGTTGGCCGTCAGAGAAGCCAGCACCTTGCCAGGCATCGAGTTGTTCTTTTCCATCAGAGAGGAGATGACGGCGCCGTCTTCCTTGACGTCGCCTTGAGCCAGCAATTGGGCCATTTCGTGGACGGCGTCTTCTTGATAGCCGTTCTTGGATTCGGTCCAGTCGTACTTGGCCCCCTTCTTCAGCTTGACCGCGGTCAGGAATTCGGTTTGGTCGCGCAAAAGCTGGGCATGATCTACGCCATTGTTGACGGACCCATTTTTGGCAAAGGAAACCTTGATCCCGTTGACGGTTTTGGTCGTATTTTTGGCAATCTTGCCCGTGGAATCAGCGTAGTACTGCTGGCCATTGACCGTGACGAAGCGGTTCTTAACGACGTTGGCGTTTTCATCGTAATAGTAGGTCAAGCCTGAGGTCGTCTTAAAGGCATTCTTGGTTGGCTGAGCAGCGACAGCCTTTTGCGCTGTTTGCAAGGCTGGAGCCTTGGCCGCTTTAACCGCCTTAGTGGCAACGTTCGCCTTGGCCGCCGTGTCAGTTGCCTTAGCTGCGGCATTGGCAGCTGTAGCATTAGTTGCAGTAGTGGTAGTAGTGGTAGTAGTTGCAACAGCTGCTTTTGCCGGCGTATTTGTTTTAGCCGCCGCGGCAGCGTTAGCTTTGTCTGCTGCTTGCTTGCTGTTGGCTGGCTGTTCATCTTGAACGGCAACGACCTTTTGGCTGTCGCTGGCAGCAGTCGCGTCAGCCTTTACGGCATTGGCGTTGCCAACGGCCAAGCCGGTGGCAAGCAAGGCCAAGCCGGCCGCGGTCAAACTCTTGTTGGACTTAAAGTGCTTAATCCGCTTCTTCATTAGTTTTTCCCTCTATTTTTCCTTTTATTTTTCTGACTATGTATTTCTTTAGCCTGCATGCGCTAATTCTCAAAAAATGCCCAACAGCCATTGTTGAGCATTTTTGATTCAATTCAAATTAGATGTTGCCGATCCACTTCAATGAAGCGCTGACGTTCAGCTTGATTGGGTCGCCATACTTGGCATCCTTGTTCAGGCTTTCCAAATCAGTTCCGTCAAGGTAGTAGACATAGCGGTAAGTGGACTTGTTGCTCGTAAAGGCAACGGTGTAGACCGTGTTGCCGTTGACGCCAGTGTTGAAGGCGGTCTTGATCTTGTCCCAGGTCGAGCTGGAAATTGCCGTCCCCTTAGTGCCCGTCAGGTAGCTGGCCACCAGGGCTTGGATCGACTTGGCGTCTTCGGCTGGCAAAGCAGCTCCAGCAGTCAGCGGCTTGTCAATCGTGACGCCGTCCAGACCCCAGACTTTGGTCAAAGCTGGGGTAACCGTTGAGGTTACGCTGACCTCCTTTGGATCTTCCTTGATCAGAGTGGCAGTGTAATTGATCTTGACTGGGTCGCCGTATTTGACGCCCGCGTTGGCCTTCAAGAAGTTGGCCAGCTTTTCAGCGGCCGTCTGGCCTTCAAGCCAGTACTCGTAGTGGTACTTGCTGCCATCAGTGCCAGTGAAGGACGCGCCCTTAATGGCATCAGCGTTGCCATCCAAGCCATTGAAGACCGCCTTCAAGGAAGCGCTTGGGATTTCGGTCCCCTTGACCCCATTTAAGTATTCAGCCGCGGCGCTGGTCAGGTAATTTGGCAAAGTGACGCTTTGGCCGGCCTTCAGGAGGTTTTCAGCCTTCACGCTGGCCCCGTCAGTGCCGTAAACCGCGCTGAGCTTGACGTCAGCGGCTGAAGCAGTGTTTTCAAAAGCCGTCTTGTAGCCGTCAAGGAAGCCCTTGTACATCATCAATGACTGCAACGGGTAGCCCTTGTCGTCAAACAAGGCAACGTTGTCCCAAGTTGAGCCGCCCCAAGTCTCCTTGCCGTTGTAGAACATTACAGAGTCAGGCGCGTAGCCGATCGCGTACTTAGCGGCCCAACCAGTGCCCATGGCGTTGGACATCTGGTCGTTGTAGTTCCAGTTTTCGTTGCCGGCCTTGACAGGAATTTGGGCTGGCTCCCAGTAGAAGGCGCCCAAGCCGCCGCCAGCGACAATCGCCTTGTACATGTCGGTCATTTCGTCGACTTGTCCTTGTGGGCTGGCCGCGTATTTAACGCCGCTTGGCACGCTGTTGACTGAGTTGCCTTCCCCGTCGCCGTCTTCTGAGTCGACGTTGAGCCAGCCGGTTTCCAGAACGACGGTTGGCTTGCCAAATTCTTCCTTGGCCATCTGTTCCACGGCCAGCAGGTTGTCCGGCGTGTTGGCGCCAGTCCCCAGGTCCTTGCCCTTGTAAGTCCCGTTGCCGTTGCCCGTTGACCAGAATGGGTAGTAGGAAGTCCCTAGGTAGTCGTAGTCAACGCCATTCTTCTTCAAGACGGTCATAATCGTCCGGTACTTGTCGATGTTTGGCGTTTCCAGCTGAACGGCGATCTTGGCCAGTGGAGCGGCATCGCGGACTGCCTTGGCGGCAGTTGCCAAATACTTGGCTGCTTGGTCGCCGCTGGCGCTGAGCCACAATGATTGCCAAGTGCCGTTGTGGTCACGGTCAGTGTAAAGGCCGAAGACCCCGTTGGTAACTTCGTTGCCGACCTGCACCATATCCGCGGAAGCCCCGGCACGCGCCAAGTCCTGCAAGACCTTCTTGGTGTAAAGAGAGATTGATTCGTTCAAGGCGTTGACGGACAAGTTCTTCCAAGCCTTTGGCAATGGCTGCTTGGCTGGGTCAGCCCAGAAGTCAGAGTAGTGGAAGTCGACCAAAAGCTTCATGCCGTACTGCTTGGCTTCCTTAGCCATCTTGATCAGGCTTTCCTCATCGGTGTTCCCGCCGCCGTAGCCTTGACCGGCCGCGTTGTATGGGTTGTTCCAGACCCGCAGGCGGATCCAGTTGACGCCCGCGTCAGCCAGGACCTTGATCAGGCTGGCTTCCTTGCCGTTAAAGTCATAAAACTTCACGCCGGCATTGATCAAAGCCTGGTAGGTTGAGATGTCGACCCCGCGGATGGTGTCCTTGGTCATCCCGGCAATCTTCTGCACCGTGACCGGCTCATACTTCAAGCCGGTTTCAGTCCCAGTCTGGTAAGCCAAGTCCAGTTCGTCCTTGGACTTCTTGCTTGCTGGCGTTTCGTTGACCGGTTCAACTGTTGCTTCCTCGCCCTTGGTCAAAGTAGCTGAGTAGTTGACCTTCAGGCTTTGCCCATACTTGACGCCCTTGTTGAGCGCCAGGAAGTTGGCCAGCTTAGCCGCGCTGTCCGCGCCGTCAAGCCAGTATTCATAGTGGTAGGCCGTGCCCTTGTCATCGTAGTAGTTGCTTACGCCGGTCAAGGCCTTAGCGTCCCCAGCCAAACCAGCTTCAATGGTCGTCAGGACTTGGTCGCTGATCGCGGTCCCTTCTGGACCCGTCAGCAGGCTGCTTGATACGCCGCTGACCAATTTGGCCAAGTCGGCTGCCGGCATCTTGCTGCCATCGGTCAAGCCTTTAGCAACAGTCGTTGAGTTGTAGGCCTTGACTACATCGGCTGAAATGGCTGAAGCGGCTTGCTTGGCTTTGGCCTGGCTGGCTGCTTGGTAGATCAAGGCTGCCAAAGTCCCGTTGTAGTAGCCCGCGCCAACCACGCTGCTGGTCGCGTCAGCTGAGCCCAGCTTGGCGATCAGGGCCTTGGAGAACTGGCTGGCCGTGTAGCCATTTTGCCCCACGTTCATGGTCAAAGTTGCCAAAACCTTGCCTGGCATGGAGCTGTTCTTTTCCATTAATGAGGAGATGACGGCATCGTCATCGTTGACGTCCTTTTGAGCCAGGAGCTGGGCCATTTCGTGGACAGCTGACTCCTGGTAGCCGTTCTTGGCTTCAGTCCAGTCGTACTTGACGTTCTTCTTCAAGTCAACCGCGGTCAGGAATTCAACCTGGTCGCGCAAAAGCTGGGCGTAGTCAACCTTGTTGTTGACGGCCCCCTTTTTGTCAAAGGAAACCTTGATCCCGTTCAAAGTCTTGGTCGTGTTCTTGGCAATCTGGCCCTTAGCGTCAGCGTAGTACTGCTTGCCGCTAACCGTGAAGACCTGGCTCTTGACTGCTTGTCCATTGGCGTCATAGTAGTAGGTCGAGCCTGCCGTCGTCCCAAAGGCATTCTTTGGGTTGGACGTGGTCGTAGTCGTCTTAGCCGCGGTGACCGCCTTTGAAGCGGTTTGGACATCCGGAACCTTGGCCGCCTGCACTGCCTTGGTTGCAGTCTTAGCATCGCTGGCAGCTTTTGCATTGGCTGTATTTGCAGTCGTCGCGTCTGCAGCATCTGCAGCGTTGGCATTGGCCGCATCTGCAGTCTTTGTACTGTCGGCCGGATTGGCAGCCGCGGCGTTGGCATTATCAGCAGGCTGGCTGTCCCTCTTAGCGGCAACGACAGTAGCCGCCGGCTTGCCGGCATCGACCGCGTCAGCCTTGACTGAGCCGGCCCCGCCGTATGCCAGGCCGGAAGCCGTGGCCAAAAGGGCCAGTTCAGCCGCTACCAAGCCTTTGTTTGACTTAAAGTGTTTGATGCGTCTCTTTTTCATTGAAATCCTTCCTTATTTTCCTTTTTGAAAGTGTTCACACATTGGATATTATACAATCGATATTCCTAAAATTTTACAATTTTCTTGAGGTTTTTTTCAAGTAATTGGTCTGTGCCAAGCTGCTTGTAAGCGGCGACCTGGCAATTTCAAGCTTTTTCCAAGCAGAAATTTCTGAAAATCGTTCGCAAATGGATGATCTCGGCTCGGCGGATTGCTGCTTGGCAATTACCTTGTCAATATTTTATTTATATCCACAAATTAGGGCAACTTAATGACGACGCGGCATGGCTAAAATTGGCAAAAGAAAAGACGGAAGTGACCAACTTCCGTCTTATGGGCGTATGCATTATGCTCTATTTAAGCTTTCTTCTTTGGCCGATCCTGCAGGCGCCAGCCGCAATATTCTTCGAAAACCGGCTGTCGCTTGCCACATTCAGCAACTAAGAAGGGAGATCTGATTTAGCCTCTCCTTGCCTTTGATAATAGCACTGTCTTTTACGCTATACAATAGCCTGCACTTATGGTTTGAGCTGCTGAATCAGTTTGGCCAGGCCTGACAACGCCACTTCCCTCCTTGTAAGCCCTTTCTTTTCCGCGTTTTGATCATAAAATTATAAAATCGTTTATCCTTTTTGCAATAATCAAAGCAAAATCTTACCCTTTATGAAAAATATTTCTTTTTGTCAAAGGTGGTATAGTTAAAGCTGAAACAAGCAATGAATTAGTGGCCAGGAGAAAAAAGATGCAGCAGCTCAAACAGATGACCCTGAAAGAAAAAATTGCCCAGCTCTACTTGATCGACAGCACGGGCGACTTCGCGGAGATGGCAGAAGCTGTCAACCGCGCGCAAGTTGGCGGAGTGCTCCTTTTCAGCAAAGACCTGGCCGGGCAGACCCAGTCCAGCCTGCAAAAAGAATGCCGCGAATACCAGCGCTTGAGCCGGCACGGGCTCTTTATCGCGATCGACCAAGAAGGGGGCCTGGTTGACCGGCTCAGCGCCAGCCCGGCGATTGCCGCTGGCCACGCCTACCCTAGCCCCGCCAAGATCTACCAGGAAAGCGGCCATGCCGGCTTAAGAAAAGAAGCAGCCATGGTGGCCAAGCAACTAAAAACTTTGGGCATCAACTGGAACTTTGCCCCAGTCGCCGACGTGGCCGATGACCCAAGCAGCTTCATTTATGAACGGACGCTAAAGGCCAGCCGGAAGGAAAGCGGCAGGTTCGTGGCTGAGACCTGCCAAATCTACCAAGACTGTCAGGTCGCTTCCAGCCTCAAGCACTTCCCCGGCTACGGCAACGCGGGCGATACTCATACCGGCGTTGGGGTGAGCCGCAAGAGCAAGGCGGCTTTTTATCAAGACCTGGAGCCCTTCAAACAGGGAATCAGGGCCGGGGCCTGGTCGATCATGGTCTCGCACCTGATCGTCAGCTGCCTTGATCCTGCTGCTCCAGCCTCCCTGTCAGTTCCAATCCATGACTTCATCCGCCAAGGCCTGAACTATGACGGCATAATTTTGACGGACGACCTGCAGATGGACGCGGCCAAAGAATACGCCAAGGCCAAAGGAATGTCGCCCGACCTCCTGGCCCTTTTGGCCGGCAACGACATTCTGCTTGGCGGCAACTGGCAGACCGGCATCCCCGCCTTGGTCCAAGCCGTAAGAAATGGCCAGCTCACGGAAGCGCGGATCGACCAGTCCGTCGCCAGAGTTCTCCAGCTGAAAGCGCGCTTGGGCATTTTAAAGTGAAAAAGCAAAAGCCTTCATGACCAAAATTGGCATGAAGGCTTTTTTAGCGGGTAATGTACTTGCGCAGGTAGACTTTCGCGCATGGAATCACGATTGAGGCAAGCGGACCATTGCAATAATAGTAGCGGCTGTCGTGCTTGATCACATAGAGCTCGGTGGCCGGCACGCTGTCGCCCCAGTGAAAGACGTTGACGCGCTTGGCCAGGTCGCCGTCGCGGTCGTACTTGTAGGCATAAGTCTTTTTAGAGGCAACGATAATGGCCTTTCCTGACTTTGGAATGGCCTTTTGGTACTTCTGATACAGCCTGGACTTAGAATAGTCGTCCCGCCAGACGTCCTGGGCTTTGACGAAGTAAGGCTGCTTGCCCCAGACGGTGATGTAGTACTGGCCGGCCAGCTTGCAGACCGGACCGACAAAGAGATTCAGGCTCTGCCCGGCCCGCAGGCTTCCTTTTGGCTCAAGCTTCAGCTGGTCGACGTAGTCGTACTTGCCGGACTTGTTGAAGTAAAGCGGCGTCTTTTTGCGCGCGACCAAAGCCGTCTTGGTGTCCTGATACAAAATCATTTGGGTGTACTGGGCCAGCAGCGGATCCTTGGCAATATCTTTGACGTTGGCGGAGCTCTCCGTCTCGCTGCTCCGCGAGCGCGGATGCTCCCGGTCAAAGCCGGAAACGAAGCTGGTCAATGGCAGCTCTTCCCTTTTCCCGCTCTTTGAGTCCTCAACGTACAGCCTGGTGTCGTGGTCAGTCAGGTAGGCCCGGGGCTTGGCGTAGACGCCCGACTTGGCCCGTTCAACCAAGGAGGCGACTGCTTCTTCCTCAGCTACGGAAAACTTCATCGGATTCTGGACCACGACCTTTTTCCCGTTCAAGTCCCCTCTGGCCTTTTCCAGCCGCCAGATGGCAAACTTGACTTCCGCCCGGTTGGGTCTGGCCTTTTGGGCCGTCTTTTTGGCGCTAAGCAGCGCCGACGTGAAATTCTCGCGCAGGCGGGCATCGGACAAAAGGTAGGTCATGGACAGGCTGGTCTTCTCGTTCCCCGCCAGCAGCTGGCTCAAAGCGGCCCGCTGCTTGTCAGTGGCAGGCTTGGCGTCTCTCCTGGCCTGCCGGGGCGTGTTGACGATCGCGGGCATCTTGCCGGAAAGCGGCTCCTGCTGGGTCCCGTACCAGATAATATTTTTGACCAAAAAGGCCGGCACCAGGCCATCGCCAATATCCGCCCGGCTGTCATAGCCGTAGTGGTGGCCGTCAGTAAAGTAGACCTTGCTCATGGCGTTCTTGACGTGATAGAAGAGGACGGCTTCTTTGCGCGTTGGGACCCAGACGTACATCCGCCGGTCCACCTGCAGAGGGGACGACGCGGCCGACAAGGTCCCGCCTTTCAGGTCCTGGACCGTCCCCGCGGCCGTATAGACCACGGTGCCGGCATCAAAGCCGACCCACAGCTTGCCCAGGCGGTCATAGTCGATCTGGTGCACGCGCTGGGCAGGAGCAACGTTGTCGGCGTAAATGTATTTGGCCGTCTTGCCGGAAGTGCCCTTGACCCGGTACCAGCGCATGCCCCCTTCTTCGCCAAAGTTGGAGTCAAAGTAGCCGTAAGCATCCACGAGGTACTTCTTCCCGACCTTCATGTCAACGTCAGAATAAGTCGCGTCAGCAGTCGTGACGGTGACGGTGGTCCAGGGCGCGTAGGCCAAATGGCCGTCGATCCGGCCGACCCGGCTGGCCAGAAGCAAGGTGCCTGCCGCCAAGCGGTAGTAGGCCCGGTGATTGATGGTCACGACTGGGAGGGCGTACTCAAGGCCGTTTTTGTAAAAGGAATAGCGGGCATGCTTGGCGCGCGCCGGCTTGCCTGCGTAGGCGACCTTGGCCCCTTTTTTGAAAGAGTACTGGGTGGGGATGCCCCGCGCGTCGTAGACCCGCGCTGCCTGTGACAGGGTCAATTCGCCTGTCTTGGCTTGAACTGTCCGCGCCAGCAGCAAAGACAGTCCCCCCATTGCCGCCAGCAGCCATTTGTGTCTTTTCACTTGCTCGCCCTCCTTCATGAATAGTTTCTTGTCTAGTATACCGCTAGCTCCCATGGCTTCGCTATTTTTCCTAACCGCAAAAGGCTTCCAACCCATTTGGATTGGAAGCCTTCGTTAATTCAAGATGAGCAGGATCTGCTTTGCGATCAGCTTTAAGTCGCGCTCCTCAGCAAATTCCCGGTCCGGGAAAAAGACGAAGCGCTGCATAAAGTAGGCCGCCAGTGGCCCGGCAATGATCCTCAACAGGTCCATGGGCTGGTATTCCGGATGCTTTTCCAAAAGAATTCCCAGGTTGCTTTCAACCAGGCGCGGGCTTTCCGCCAGCCGGGCTTGAAAGGCCCGCACGATCTCGCCGACAAAGTCCGGCTTGGTCAGCAGCTCTTGCAGGACGATCCGGATGACCTGCCGGTTCTGCTTAAGGAAGGCAAAACGGTTGAAAACGATAAAATTGACCAGGTCCGCCCGGCTATTGGCAGAATTTTCCTCAATGTCCGCAATGAAGTCGCCCTGAAGGCGGGGCAAGAGCTCACTGATCACCGGCTCAATCACCGCGTTCAAAAGATCATTTTTGGTCTTGTAGTACTTAAAAATCGTTGCCTGGCTGACGCCTGCCCGCTCAGCGATCTGGGCCGTGGAAGTCCCGTCAAAGCCCTGCTCGCTGAACAGCTCGATCGCGGCCAGGAGCGTCTTTTTTTGCCCCTGGGGCAGCTTTTTTTCGGCTACAAGATTTTGGTAGCCATCCAGAATAGTCGCATCGCTCATTGCATTTTACACCTTTCGATAGCGCTTAAGGCCCAAGACGTTGAGGCCGAGCAAGACAAGCAAGAAAATTGCCAAAACGGCCAGATCGCCTGACGCCTGCGCCAAACTGTTTCCTTTCATAATGATACCAGTCATGGCATCACCAGCGTAGGTCAAAGGCAAAATTTTTCCAACGGCCTGGATCCAGGCCGGCATGGACGACATCGGCACGATTCCGGAGAAGAAGATCTGCGGCACGATGATCAATGGAATAAACTGCATCATCTGGAATTCTGATTCGGCAAAGGTTGACAAAAGCAGGCCAAAGGCCAGGGCTACAAAGGCAAACAAGACGCAGACCGTGATCACGGCAGCCAGACTGCCAACGATTTCAATCTTCAAAAGATAAATTCCGGCAACAGTGATGACGACTGCCTGCAAAAAGCCCAGCAGACCATAGCCCAGCATGTAGCCAAAGACAATGTCGCCGCGCTTGACCGGCGTGGCCAGCAGGCGGTCCAGGGTGCCGGAAGTCCGCTCCCCGAGCAGGGACATGCCTGAAATCAGGAAGACGAAGAAGAAAATGAAGAAGGCCATCAGGATCGGGGCAATTTTGGCAAAGTAGCCAGTGTCCTTGTCGCCGTAGCGGTAGTGGTTGACAAGCTTGACTTTGGTGCTTTTAGCGTTCTTGGCCGGCTGCTGGCTTGGCGCAGCCGCCTTTTGCCCGCTGGCTTTGGCCAGGGCCATTTTCAGCTTGGCGATTGCCTGCTGCTGGGTCAGCAAGACTTGCTGCAGCTTCTTCCCCTGCTGCTTGGCCTGCTGGACCTGCTGCTTGACCAAGGCTGACTTAAGGGCGTTTTTGGCCAACATCGTCTTGCTGGAATCAGTGTTGGCGTGAGTCGCGACATAGCGCTGGCCGTCTTTGACGATAATGCTGTCGGCTTGCCCCCTCTTCAAGGCGCGGCGCGCCTTTTCTGAACTGGAATATTTTTTGACGGAAACGCCTGACACCTGGTCAAGCTCCTTAACCACGCTTTGCTTGACCCCAACCGTGCCTAAGCTAACTTCAACGTCGCTGCTGGCTGAAAACATGACGCTCATCAGCCAGAGGATGAATAAAGGACCGGCGAACATCAAGACCAAGGTTCGCTTGTCGCGAACCAGTTCGATAAGCACTTTTTTGCTGATCATTAAGATTCTCATGCTTCTGCTTCCTCCATTTTTGCTTCAGCTTTCAAAAAGACTTCTTCAACCGTGTCTGCCTGGTAGTCGTTCTCCAGCTTTTTCGGTGAATCAAAGGCGATGATCTGCCCGTGCAAGAGCAGGGCCACCCGGTCGGTCAATTCCGCTTCATCCATCACGTGCGTCGTGACCAGGATGCTGCGTCCCTTATCGCGCAGGCGCCGCAACTCATGCCAAATCTGCCGTCTTAAGGCCGGATCGATGCCGACCGTTGGCTCATCGAGAATGAGCAGGCGCGGCTTGCCCAAGAGGGCGATTGCCAGCGACAGGCGCCGCTTCATCCCGCCAGAAAAGTTCTTGACCCGCTGATCCAGATTGCGGTCTAAATCGACGACCTTGGCGGCGTGCTCAATCTGCAAAACCAATTCACTTTTCGGGATTCCCTTCATGACGGCAAAAAAGATAAGGTTTTCCCGGGCAGTCAGCTTTTCATACAAGGCATCGGCCTGCGCCATGTAGCCCAATTCAGCCAGGATGTCCCGGTTGGGCATGGTCTTGCCCAGAACCAGCGCCTCTCCGCCATCGGCTTTTTCCATTCCCAGCATGACCTTGATCATGGTGGATTTGCCAGCGCCAGAAGGCCCAATCAAGCCGACGATTTCACCCTGATGCAGGTTTAAGCTGACTTTATTCAGGATCGTCCGGTCGCCAAATGTCTTGCTGAGCCGGTCCAATAGGATCAAGTCATTATCTTCAGTCATTATTTGCTCCTTTATTGTTAAAAGTACGTTATTGCTTGTGTTGTTTTTGGTGAGTAACTGCTCACTTACTAACTGAAGAGTATTATAGTGAGTAACTACTCACTTAGCAAGCCTTTTTTTAAAAAATCGCACTTGAGGACTTTTCGGGAATCAACTTTCGAAAAAGCGGTCCACTCCATCAAAAAAGACGACTGCACCTTTGATGCAGTCGTCTTTTGCTATCTCAAAACCAGTTTTGCCCCGCTCTGACAGGAACTGCCCCATAACCCGAGGAAACATTGCCGCTCTTCTCAAGACTCGATTTTCGCTTTAAAAGAATTGGCTGATAAATTTGGTCAATTTGTTAAGCAGACTGCCGATAAAGAATGGCAGATATGCTTGACCAACGCAAACGGCAATAATGTCAATAAACCATACAAACCGCAATAATGCACTGAGTATCTTGTCTTTGAAATTCTTCCCTGAGCTGAGTGGGACAGCAGAAGCAATACTGATGACAAGCCACAGACACTCAAGGAGCGACAGAACAATGGTGATCCAGAATCTGCTTACCGATGGCTTCATGCTTGCAAAAATAATCGCAATAATCACCACGATGAGCAGGCTGTAAATTGCGGGATGCATTGCCCGGTTGACAATCTCCGTATAGCTTACGCGCGGATAGCCGCCCTGCTCGCGCAAGAGAAGCGCGAGCGCGAAGCCCAGCAAAGCGGCCGCAAAAGTCATCAGCGGAACCATTTTAAGCAGGTTGTAGTTTTTAACCAGCTGCAAAAAATGTGTGCAGATGTGTATTTTAATTTGGACTAATGGAATCACAGAGGTCTAATGCTGTTGACCCTACACACCAGCTTT